>DASQPK010000087.1:0-33574 GCA_035643995.1 Steroidobacteraceae bacterium
AAGCGCGGGAAGGAAACGATATGGCGCGTGTTGCCGACCAGCTTTCATCGAGCTGGGTCGCGTTCGCAAAGACCGGCAACCCCAACAATTCACGCATACCGCCTTGGCCGACCTTCGATGCGGCAACGCGCGCCACGATGATCTTCGGCACGCCGACGCAATTGGAAAACGATCCGCGCAGCGAAATTCGAGGCTTCTGGGAACACATGCCGCCGCCGGGCGGGCCGCTTGGTTGATATATAAGTGAGCGGCGCCGAGTTGCGGCACACTACGGGGCGACTCAAGCAGGTCTATATTTTTCGGGGAGTATAATTAATGTCTGTTAGTCCGCAATCGCTCGAAGGTGGCGCTCCCGTCGGTCCGACCGCCGGTGTTGTGGCAAAGGCGGCAACCGGTGCGAAGTTTGCGCTGTTCCTGCTGTTCGCCATCAATTTGCTGAATTTCTTCGATCGTCAATTGCTCGGTGCGCTGGGCGAGCCGATCCGCAAGGAATTCCTGTTGAACGATACGGCACTGGGATTGCTGGGCACGGTATTTACCCTGATGTACGCCGTCGTCGGGCTGCCATTGGGGCATCTGAGCGACAAATGGTATCGAACCAAGCTACTGGCCATCGGCACCGCGGTGTGGAGTCTGCTCACCGCCGCGACCGGCATGGCGCAAAATTACACGCAGATTTTCATTGCGCGCTTGGGCGTGGGCTTGGGTGAAGCCACTTGCGCTCCCGCGGGCCAGTCCCTGATTGGCGATTTTTTTCCCCCGGCCAAACGCGCCTTTGCCATGGGCATCTTCATGCTGGGCCTGCCCGCCGGCATTTTTCTCGCGTACTTGAGCGCCGGATATATTTATGCACATCTGGGCTGGCGCGCTGCGTTCTATATTGCATGCATTCCCGGAATCGTCCTGGCGCTCGTGGCATTGACGATTCGCGAGCCGAAGCGCGGCGCATTGGATATCGGCCGAGTGGTGACCACAGCGGCCGACGGCGGAAAATCTTCATTTGCAACGGTTTTGAGCCTGCCGACGATGTGGTGGATCATCCTGTCCGGCATCTTTCACAACTTCAACATGTACGCGATAAACTCCTTCAATTCGCCGTTTCTGCAGCGCTTTCATGAAATGAGCGTGCGCGAGGCCAACAATGTGTCGTCCATCGCGGTGGGCGCGGTAGGCGCCATCGGCTTGATCTTAGGCGGCTGGGCTGCCGACAAGCTGAGTGTCAAACGCCGCAATGCCCGGCTGGTGCTGGCTGCGTGGTGCATGACCATTGCGGCGCCGTGCATTTTCTTCGCGATCAATCAGCCCAAGGGTTCGATCACTGCGTATGTTTTGTTCATGGCCATGGGCTCGATCACCATGTACGTGTACTACGCGACCGTGTACACCGCCATTCAGGACGTTATCGAGCCGCGCCTGCGCGGCATGGCCGTAGCCATATACTTCTGCTGCATGTATATATTCGGCGCCAGCTTGGGTCCCGTGGGAACCGGTCGGCTGAGCGATCACTTCGCGTTCAAGGCGATGACGGATGCGGGCGCCGGCAGCATGACCGAGGCGTTCAAGGCCACCGGCCTGCACAACGCCATGTACATCATTCCGATTCTTGCGTTGGCGGCTGCCGCGGTGTTGTTCGCCGCCTCGCGCACCATGGATAAGGATGTGCGCAAGCAGGAACTCGCGCATCGCGGCGCGTAAGCTCAATTGAAGAGCAAACGGGTTTAGGCTTAGGAAGCCGGGCGCAGCGTGTCGCTGAAGCTCGCGAGGTGGTAGTCGGCATCGCCGAAGCTCAGGTCGATCATCGTCAGCCGCTTGAAATAGTGACTCACGATGAGTTCGTCCACCACCCCCATGCCGCCGTGCATCTGCACGGCGTGCTGACCGACGAGCCGCCCAGCCTGTCCGATGTACGCCTTGGCCGCCGACGCGGCGCGATGGCGCTCGGCCGCGTCGTGCGAATCGGCGTGCACGGCGGCGATGATGGCCATCGAGCGCGACTGCTCCGCCGCGATCAGCATGTCCGCCATTTTGTGCTTCAATGCCTGAAAGGTCCCGATGGCGACTCCAAATTGCTTGCGGGTCTTCAGGTAGTTCAAGGTCGCTTGATTCAGTGCATTGATGATGCCGACAGCCTCTGCGCATAACGCTGCAACGCCCAAGTCCACGGCACGTTCGATGATGGGCAATGCGCGCGACGGCGCGCCGATCAAGGCCTCGCTGCCCACGATTACATTCTCGAGCAGCAGATCGGCAGCTCGCGCTCCGGACTGGGTGGGGTAGGCAGCGATGGTAAGTCCTTTCGCATCGCGCGGCACCAGAAAAAGCGAGATGCCGTCGCGATCACCGATGCCGCCGCTGCTGCGCGCCGAGACCAGAAAACAATCGGCGGATGGGCCGTCGAGGACCACGGTCTTGCGGCCCGATAGGCGCCGGCTTGCGCCGCTTTCTTGAGCGGTGCAGGCGACATAGGAGAGGTCATATCGGCCTGCCGCCTCGTAGCCGGCAAGGCCGATCTTGACTTTGCCCGCGGCAATCTGCGGCAGCAGCTGCTGCTTCATCGGTTCCGATGCGGCGTCGCTGATCAATCCGCCGCAAATCACGACGGTGCTCAAGTAAGGCTCCAGCAGCAACCCCTGACCGAACTGCTCCATGACCAGCATGATATCGACGGCATTGCCGCCGAGGCCGCCGTAATCTTCCGGCAACGGCAGCGCCAGCAACCCCAGATCCGCGAACTGGCTCCAGGCTTCCGCGGAATAACCCAGGCTCGATACTGAGAATTTTCGGCGCTTGTCGAAATCGTAGTCGCGTGAAATAAAGCGCTGCAAGGTGTCCTGCAGTGCCAGTTGCTCTTCGCTGTAATTGAATTCCATGTTTGCTCTTCAGAGGCCCAAAATCATCTGCGAAATAATGTTCTTCTGGATCTCGGTGGATCCGGCGTAAATCGTGGTCTTGCGCTGGTTGAAGTATTGCCCGGAAATCGGCGGTGCATAGGAACGGTAATGAGCGCTCAGCAGCGGATCGCCGACCCATGCCAGATCGAGTGCCTCGCGCACATAGGGCAGCGCGTCATGCCCGAGCGCATGCATTTTGAGCTCGGCGAGCTGCTGAATGATTTCCGATCCCTTGATCTTGAGAACGGATACTTCGGGCCCCAGCGCCCGCTGTTCCTTCGCCGTCGCCGACAGCACCCGCAGATTGGTGATCTCCAGTGCCATCAATTCCATCTCGACCAGGGCGATGCGGTCTCGAAATCGTGAGTCTTCGATGAGCGGGCGGCCGTTGGACTTCTGCTCGGCCGCAATCTCCTTGAGTTTCTTCAGCGCGCGCTTGCAAGCGCCGATGCCGGCATTGCCGCTGCGTTCATGAGTGAGCAGGAATTTTGCGTAAGTCCAACCCTTGTTCTCTTCGCCGATCAAGTTTTGCACCGGCACCTGCACATTGTCGAAGAAGATGTCGTTTATCTCGTGCTCGCCGTCGAGCATGATGATCGGCCGGACGGTGATGCCGGGGCTCTTCATGTCGATCAGCAAAAACGAAATACCCTGTTGCTGGCGCCCCTCGCTGCTGGTGCGCACCAGGCAGAAAATCCAGTCCGCGTATTGACCCATGGTGTTCCAGGTCTTCTGGCCATTGACGATGTAGTGATCGCCCTGGCGTACGGCGCTGGTGCGCAGCGAGGCGAGATCGGAGCCGGATCCGGGTTCGGAATATCCCTGGCACCACCAGTCCTCGCCGGAGAGTATCCGCGGCAGGAAGTACTCCTGTTGCGCGGCGTTGCCGAACGTCTGCATCACCGGTGCGAGCATTTTCAGCGAGAACGGATTCTGCGGCGGCGCGCAGGCATCCGCGCGCTCCTCCTCGAAGATGTGCTGCTGCACGATGTCCCAACCCGTGCCGCCGAAACTCTTGGGCCAATTGACGGCGCCCCAGCCTTTGCGGAACAGGATCTTCTGCCAACGCACCATGTCGTCCTTGGAAATCCGCCTTTCCAGCTGCAACTTGGTGCGGATGTCCGTGGGTAATTCGGCATCGAAAAAAGCGCGCACTTCGGCGCGAAATGTCTCTTCTTCCGGACTGTATTTGAGATCCATGCTTGTTTCCTTGAAGGCGTGCCTTCAATCCATCGTTACGACAATTTTGCCGCGCGCGGCGCGCGAACCCAATCGGGCGATGGCCTCGCCGCCGCGGGACAGCGGAAATCGCTCGGTTACGGCAGGCTTTATTTTACCATCCAGGTACAGCGCCATGAGTGCCGCCACGTTGGCGGCGTGCAGCTTGGGAAAGCGCTGGGTGAACTCACCCCAGAACACGCCGACGATTTCGCAGCCCTTGAGCAGCGCCAGATTGAGCGGCAGCTTCGGGATGCCGGCGGTGAAGCCCACGACCAGGTGGCGCCCAGCCCAAGCGATCGCGCGCAGCGCCGCTTCGGTGTAATCACCGCCGATTCCGTCATAGATCACGTTGGCTCCGCCCGCGCCGCATGCCGCCTTGAAGCTGTCCGTCAAGGTACGCGCGGCCGTCTTGTCCAGCGGACCCAAGGGGTACTGAACGCCGTCGTCGGCGCCATGCTCGCGTGCCAGTGCCAGTTTGTCCGCGCTCGAGGCGGCTGCAATGACGCGGGCGCCCATCGCCTTGCCCAATTCCACGGCAGCCAGGCCCACGCCGCCGGCCGCGCCCAGCACCAGCAGGGTCTCGCCGGAACGCAACTGGGCACGATCTTTCAATGCGTGCTGCGACGTGCCGTAGGTCAGGAGCAGCGCCGCGGCCTCGTCGAACGGCATGCGGTCGGGAATTTTCCAGCAATTGTTTGCGTTGCCGATGGCTTTCTCTGCCATTGCGCTGCGCACCGGACTCACCAAAACGCGGTCGCCCACGTTGAGGTTGGTGACGCCTTCGCCCAACGCCTCGACCACGCCGGAGAGTTCGCCACCGGGCGCAAAGGGCCTGGGCGGTTTGATCTGATACAGATCCTGGATGATCAGCAGATCCGGAAAGTTGACCCCAACGGCGCGCACGCTGATGCGCACCTCGCCGCGGCCCGGCACCGGCTCCGGAACGTCTTCTAACACCAGTGATTCGGGGCCGCCCGCTTGACGGCTGAGCAATGCTTTCATGATTGTGTCGCCATTGGGGAAGTTGCTTTGGCGTTTTCGCGTTCCTGCAGTTCGCGCCACATGATCTTGCCGGCGCCCGACTTAGGTAAGGCGTCGACGAATTCAATGACGCGCGGCACTTTATAGGCCGCCATATTTTCCCGGCACCAGTCGATGATGGGCTGCGCTTCGATTTTGCCGCGCCATTCGGCACGCAGCACGATCACGGCCTTGACCGTCTCGCCGCGATGCGCATCCTTGGCGCCGATGATGCAGGCTTCCTGGACCGCCGGATGTTGGTACATGAGCGACTCGATTTCGGTCGGCCATACCTTGTAGCCCGACGCATTGATCATGCGTTTCAATCGGTCGACGATGAAGAAATAACCCTCTTCGTCCATCTTGCCCAGATCGCCGCTGCGAAAGAATTGTTTGCCGTCGAGTTCCATGAACACTTGTGCCGTGTCCTCGGGCTTCTTCCAGTAGCCCAGGAACACTTGAGGACCGTGCATGATGATCTCGCCCACCTCGCCGGGCGGTAGTTCCTGCAAAGTGACCGGATCGATGATGCGCGAATCCACATCGTGGATTGGAATACCCAGACACTGCTGCTTCGAGTGGTCGGCCGGGTTGATGTGCGTGGCCCCGATGGTCTCGGTCAGACCATACCCCTCCACATAGGTAATGCCCACGCCGGCGAGCCGCTGCGCGACGGCAGCCGGCATCGCAGCGCCGCCGCCGCTCAAGCGCTGGATCGACGACAGATCATACTTGTCGATATTCGGATTCAAGAAAAAATCCTGAATCATGGTCGGAATCGCCGTCCAACTGGCGACCTTGTAACGCTCGACGCATTGCGCCGCAACCTCACGGTCCCACCGCGGCAGAAGAACCATGGTGTTGCCGACGAACAGAGGCCCATTCATGCCGCCCTGCATGCCGGTCACATGAAACATCGGCGCGACGGCCAGCAGCGTCATCTCGGGCTGCAGCGCAAACCACTGCGCGCCGGCAACGGCCGTATGCATGACGGTGCGGTGGCTGTGCATGCAGCCTTTAGGCTGTCCCGTCGTGCCGGAGGTATACGGCATCACGCACAGATCGTCCGGGCCCGCGGTCAGGGACCCCGGCTTGAGATCGGCGTTGAGCACATCCTTCCAAAGCGCCAAGCCCTGCGACTGGTAATCGATGCGCGGCGCACTGATGAAATCCGGTACGCTCAGGGTCGTCGGCTTCTTCAAGTAATCGGAGTACGCCGCGACGATCACATGCTTCAGATCCCCGCTCTTCAGCAGCGGCTCGACGCGCGGATACAGCTCCTGCGACACCAGCAGCGTCGCGGCGCCGGCATCTTTGGCGTAGCGCAGCAGTTCCTGCGTCAAATTCATCGGGTTCAACGGCACGACCACCGCGTTCGCGCGCAGGATGGCGTAGTAGCCGATGATGAACTGCGGGCTGTTCTGCATGAGCAGCAGCACCCGATCGCCCTTTTGAACCCCGCACTCCTGCTGCAGATATCCTGCAATTCGCTCGGCCTCGTTGTGAAACGCCGCAAAGCTCACCTGCGTGTCGTAGTACACCAGAAAGGCTTTATCGGGATAGCGCCGCGCCGACACCTCGGCGTTGTAAAACAAATTCGTGGCAGGCGCGATCAGGTTGTGCATGGCGTGCGCCGGCCAAAATTTGAAGTGCGCGTTCGACATGGCTTACGCCTTCGGCCGGTAGCGCGACAGTTCCAGCTTGGCGATCTGCTCGCGATGCACTTCGTCGGGACCGTCTGCCAGGCGCAAGGTGCGCGCCCCGGCCCACAAGGCCGCCAGCGGGAAGTCATCGCTCACGCCGCCGGCGCCATGCATCTGAATGGCCCAGTCGAGAACCTGCAGCGTCATCGTCGGCGCTGCAACCTTGATCATGGCGATTTCCGCCTTGGCGGCGCGATTGCCGACCGTATCCATCATGTAGGCCGCGTTCAGCACCAGCCAGCGCACCTGATCGATCATGATGCGCGACTCCGCGATGCGCTCGAGCGTCACGCCCTGCTCCGACAGCCGCTTGCCGAATGCGACGCGCGTTTGCGAGCGTTTGCACATGAGTTCCAGCGCGCGTTCGGCCACGCCGACGGTGCGCATGCAGTGATGAATTCGGCCCGGGCCCAATCGGCCTTGCGCAATTTCAAAGCCGCGCCCCTCGCCGAGCAGCAGATTTTCCGCCGGCACGCGCACGTTCACAAAGTCGACTTCCGCATGCCCGTGCGGCGCGTGATCGTAGCCGAATACCGTCAAGGTGCGCAGTACCTTGACGCCGGGTGTCTTCATCGGCACCAGGATCATGGATTGTTGACTGTGCCGGCCTGCCTCCGGATTGGTCTTGCCCATGAAAATCAAGATCTCGCAGCGCGGGTCACCGGCGCCCGAGGTCCACCATTTGCGGCCGTTGATCACGTAGCCGTCGCCGTCGCGCACGATGGAAGACTGGATATTGGTGGCATCGCTCGACGCCACATTGGGCTCCGTCATGGCGAACGCCGAGCGGATCTTGCCGTCGAGCAGCGGCGCCAGCCAACGCTGCTGCTGCTCCTTGGTGGCATAGCGCGCCAACACTTCCATGTTGCCGGTATCCGGCGCCGAGCAGTTGAACGCCTCGGGGGCGATATGCGAGCGCCCCATGATTTCGCACAGCGGCGCGTACTCGAGGTTGGTGAGTCCTGCGCCGTGCTCAGAGTGCGGAAGAAACAAGTTCCAGAGATTTTCCGACCTGGCCTTCTTCTTCAGGTCCTCGACGACCTTGGTCACTTTCCACGGATTGCCCGCGCGCCGGTTTTCTTCGAGCTCTTTGTGATACAGCGGCTCGGCGGGATAAACGTGGTTATCCATGAACTGGCTGACCCGCTCCTGCAGATCGCGAACTTTGTCACTGTGCGAAAAATCCATGGGAATCCTTTGATTTGATTCAAACGTCGAATGATTGCTGCACGAGCTTCCAGCCCAGCTCAGCGAGGGGTCGGGTCCTGCGGCCCGCCTGCAGCGCCGTGTCGCTCGAGGCGTTGCCCTGCAGGGCGCGCGCCAGCACACCTTGCAGAATGGCGGCCATCCGAAACATGCAGAATGCCGAGTAATAGGCCCAATCCGCAGGAAGCACCGGCGCGATGCCGCGCAACCTGCAGTATTCGGCGACGCATTCTGCTTCGGAAGGAATCAGGTAGGTTTTCGGATCGACGCCGCCGAGGCCGCGAAACTCCGCCACGGGGAGGTGATAGCGCATGCAGTAGTACGCCAGATCGACGAGAGGATGACCGAGCGTCGACAGTTCCCAATCGAGAACCGCCAATATTCGCGGCTCGGTTGGATGAAAAATCGTGTTATCGAGGCGGAAATCGCCGTGCACGATGGACGTCTGTTCGTCGGCGGGAATGTGTCCCGGCAACCATTCAATCAAGCGTTCGATCGCCTCGATCTTGTCGGTTGCCGATGCGCGATATTGTTGAGTCCAGCGTGCGACCTGCCGCTCGACATAGTGGCTTGGTTTGCCGAAGTCGCTCAAGGACACGGCCGTATAATCCACCGAATGCAATGCGGCCAGCACGCGCACCATTTCGCGATAAACATCGCGGCGCCCCGGCGCCGCCACTTCCGGCAGCAATGCGTCCCAAAAAATGCGGCCCTCGACGTAGTCCTGGACGTAGAACGCGCTGCCGATCACCTCACTGTCCTCGCACAAGGCATGAACAGGCGCCACCGGCACACCGGTACCTTCCAGCGCCGCGAGCACGCGAAACTCGCGGTCGACGGCGTGCGCCGACGGCAACAGCTTGCCCGGCGGCTTGCGCCGCAGCACATAGCGGCGCGCCGGCGACTGCACCAAAAACGTCGGGTTGGACTGGCCGCCGGCGAACTGCTGTACCTCGATGGGACCCGAAAACCCAGCGATGTGCGTTTGCATCCACGCGGCAAGGCGCGCCGTGTCGAAGCTGTGCCGCGTCGGGGTCTGCCGCAGGCCCGCCGCGGGGATGTTCATCGTCATGTGCTCGAGGCGCCGCCATCCACGGCGATGTACTGTCCCGTGACGTGCCGCGACGCATCCGAGGCCAGATAGACCGCCGCGCCTTGCAGATCCGTGTCGCCGCCGATTCGGCCCAGCGGCGTGCGCGCGATCACGTCGGCCTTCATCGTGTCCAACAATCCGCTGGCCATTTTCGACGGGAAAAAACCCGGGCAGATCGCATTGACGCGAATGTTGTACTGGCCCCATTCGCCCGCCAGCGCCCGCGTCAGATGCAGCGCCGCCGCTTTCGAGGAATAGTAGGCCACCGCTTTCATTTGCATACCCGCGCGCAGTGCGGCGGTGGATGCAATGACAATGATGTTGCCCGAGCGCTGCGGAATGAAGCAGCGATTCGCCACCGCCTGGCTCAACGCAAACACGCTCGACGCATTCAGCGTCATGACTTTGTTCCAGGCTTCTAGAGGATGCTCCTCCGCCTTGGCGCCCCAGGTTGCGCCGGCGTTATTGACGAGGATGTTGATGCCACCGTAGTGCTTGACCACCGCGTCGACGAGCACCGGCACTTGATCCGGCTGTGACAGATCATTGGTGACTGTAAAGGCGTCAATGCCATGCTTCTTCAAATCGGTTTTCGCATCTTCAAGTTCAGCCGCTTTACGCGCGCTGATGGCAATCTTCGCGCCCATTTCGCCCAGGCCCTTCGCGATTTGCAATCCTAAGCCGCGCGAGCCGCCCGTGATCAGCGCCACCTTGCCGCCCAGCTCGAATAAGTCGCGCAAACCCATCTTTAGACGACCTCGAACAAGCCTGCCGCTCCCTGACCGCCGCCGATGCACATGGTGACCACCACGAGTTTGGCGCCGCGGCGCCTGCCTTCGATCAGCGCGTGGCCGGTCAGACGCGCACCGCTGACGCCATAGGGATGACCCACGGCAATGGCGCCGCCATTGACGTTCAAGCGCTCGTCAGGAATGCCCAGCTTGTCGCGGCAGTAAAGCACCTGGCAGGCAAACGCTTCATTCAGCTCCCACAGATCGATGTCGCTGATCTTCACGCCGGCGCGTTTGAGCAGGCGCGGTACGGCATAGATGGGGCCGATGCCCATTTCGTCGGGCTCGCACCCGGCCACCGCAAAGCCGCGGAAGATGCCCAGAGGCTTTATGCCCCGCTTCTCCGCGAGCTTGGCGTCCATCACCACGCAGGCGCTGCTGCCGTCGGAGAATTGACTGGCGTTGCCCGCCGTGATCACACCGCCCGGCATGGCCGAGCGGATCTTCGAGACCCCTTCCAGCGTGGTATCCGGGCGGATGCCCTCGTCGCTGGAAATCGTGACCTCGCGCGTCGAGATGGCGCCGGTATTCTTGTCGATGACGCCCATGGTCGTGGTCATCGGCGCGATCTCATCCTTGAATTTGCCGGCGGCTTGGCCGGCGGCGGCGCGCAGCTGGCTTCGAACGCCGTATTCGTCCTGAGCTTCCTTGGAGATGTTGTAGCGCTTCGCCACCGTTTCAGCGGTTTGCAGCATGCTCCAATACAGCGTCGGCTTGTGCTCATCGATCCAGGGATCGCGGCGCATGTGCGTATTGGTTTCATTCTGCACGCAGGAAATGCTTTCCAAACCGCCGGCGACGATGACCTCCGCACCCTCCGTCATTACTCGCTGGGCGGCCAACGCGATCGACTGCAATCCTGAACTGCAGAAGCGATTGATGCTCAAGCCCGCGGTGGTGATCGGCAGACCGGCCCGCAGCGCAATCTGGCGTGCGATATTGCCGCCCGTGGTCCCTTCACCAAAGGTTGATCCCATGATCACATCCTCGACCTCTGCCGGGTCGATGCCGGCGCGCGCCACCGCGTGCTGCACGGAGTGTGCGCCTAGGGTGGCGCCATAGGTCATGTTGAAAGCGCCCTTCCAGCTCTTGCCGAGCCCGGTGCGCGCAGTGGAAACGATGACGGCTTCGGTCACTTGTCTGATCCTTTATATGCGCTGAATGTCTTTCCGTCCTGGGCGAGGCGCGCCAGCAGCGGCGCCGGAGTCCAGAATGCCTTGTCGGCCGCTTGCGCGGCAATGTGCCGCAACGCGCGCGCCACTTCGCTCAATCCAACCTGATCCGCGTAGAACATCGGGCCTCCTCGCCAGGCGGGAAAGCCATAGCCGTTGAGATAGACGATATCGATGTCGGAGCTTCGCTGCGCGATACCGTCCTCGACGATACGCGCTCCTTCGTTGATCAGCGCGTAGATGCAACGCTCGACGATTTCTTCGTTGGTCACCTTGCGCGGCGTGATGCCCTTTTGCCTGCGGTACTTCTCGATGACGGCGGTAACGGTGGGATCCGGGATGGCGTTTCGCGAACCGGCCTCATAGCGATAAAACCCCGCGCCGGTTTTCTGCCCAAAACGGCCGGCCTCGCACAATTCGTCCGCAACATTCGAAAGGTCCCGGTCCGGAAATTCAGCAGCGCGACGCTTGCGCGCAGCCCAGCCGATATCCAATCCCGCCAAGTCGCTCATGCGGAACGGGCCCATGGCCATTCCAAAATCCTCCAGCGCCTTGTCCACCTGGGCCGGCAGCGCGCCGGCAATGATCAGATCGTGGGCCGCGGCGCCGTAACGAGCCACCATGCGATTGCCGATGAATCCGTCGCAGACACCGGAAATGACGGCGACCTTGCCGATTTTCTTGGCCAACTGCATGGCCGTGGCCAAAACGTCTTTCGCCGTCTTGGCGCCGCGCACAATTTCCAGCAGGCGCATTACGTTCGCCGGACTGAAAAAATGCAGCCCGATGACATCCTGGGGACGATTGGTGAACTTGGCGATCTCATTGAGATTCAAGGCCGAAGTGTTGGAGGCGAGAATGGCGCCCTGCTGAACCAGTTGGTCCAGCTCTTCAAACACCTGCTTCTTGACGTCCATGCTCTCGAACACCGCTTCGATGACCAAATCGCAACCTACGAGCCGTGCATACTCCAGAGTCGGTGTCACGAGCGCCATGCGCTGATCGAGCGCCGCTTCGGTCAAGGTTCCCTTCTTCAGCGCCCCGCCGTAGTTGCGGCGCATGGTCGCCAGGCCCTTGTCGAGTGCTTCCTGCGTCATCTCCAGGAGGACGACCGGGATTCCCGCATTGATGAGGCTCATGCTGATGCCGCCGCCCATCGTGCCCGCGCCGATCACGCCGACTTTGCGAAGCGGCCGCGCCGGCGTGTCGGCAGGCACATCGAGGATGTGGGACGCCGCGCGCTCCGCTTGAAACAGGTGGCGCAGCGCCGCGGATTCCGGCGATAACATCAGGGTCGCGAACAGCTCGCGCTCACGTTTGATGCCTGCATCGAAGGGTCTGTCAAAAGCGGCCGCGACCGCTTCCACGCACGCCAGCGGCGCGGGATAGCGGCCGCCCAGCGCCTTCGCGCTGTTGCGCGCGAACTGAAAAAAGGCCTCATGGTTCGGCATGTTGACCTTCAAATCCCGCACGCGTTTCACACCCAATTTCTCAACAGTCACGCGGCGCGCAAACGCCGTGGCGGCCTCCAGCAAGTCGCCTTCTGCGAAGGCATCGAACAAGGGTGTGCCGCGAAGCTTTTCGGAAGGAACGGTGGCGCCTGAGACGATCATGTTCAGCGCAGCCTCGGCACCGATCACGCGGGGTAAGCGCTGCGTCCCGCCGGCTCCCGGCAACAGCCCCAGCTTCACTTCCGGCAAGGCGATTTTTGCGCCCGCAGCGGCGATGCGATAATGACAGCCCAAGGCGAGTTCGAGGCCTCCGCCCATGCACACGCCGCCGATCGCCGCGATCACCGGTTTGGCGCTGCCTTCCACGGTGCTGATGACCGTCATCAGGTGCGGCTGAGTCGACGCCTTGGGCGTGCCGAATTCACGAATATCCGCGCCCCCCGAAAAACCGGCGCCGGAACCGATCAAAACAATGGCTTCGACGGCGGGATCGGCATTGGCGCGTTCGATGCCTTCGACGATGTCCTGCCGCATTTCGAGGCCCAGACTGTTCACCGGCGGATTGTCGAATCTGATGACGGCGATGCCCGTCTTTGCCTCGTAGCCAGCCTTAACTTTGCTCATCTTTATTCCACTCTGCAGAACTAGGTTCCGTCGTTTTGGCCGACTAATGTAACAGCGCGCAGTGCCGTTTGAGAAGATAAAGGCTTGGGTGTGAGCAGTCGTTTGAATTGCGCGCGCGGCGTCTGAAGCGCTTGAAGTTCTGAATCGCTTGAAGGGGACGACGACGCTCGAGCGCCGTCGCCTCATATGACTTAATACTTATACGACGGCTCGTTTGTAAAGAGCGGTCAGTTCACCCCACGCACGCTCAGCGCCGGCTTCGTTGTAGAGTGGCTTGCCATCCGGGCTATTGGGCATGTCCTTGACGCACCAGCCGTGCATGCAGCCGTCATAGACCTCTTGCTTCTGCGGCAAATTGGCCGCTTTGAAGGCTTCCGCCAGCTTGGGTGCAGCATCCGGCTGGCGCTGGTTATCGTTCGTCGCGATGGCGAAATAGAACTGCGCCTTCATCTGCGGCACCTTCAGATGCGGACTGTCGGGCTTGTCCGTCACCAACCCTCCGCCGTGGAACGACGCACCGGCGCCTATTCTGGCGGGATTCGCAGCGGCCGCCTGCATGGTCATGGGGCCGCCCATGCAATAGCCGAACACGCCCATCTTGGCCTTCTTGTGAACCATTGCTTGTGAATCGAGAAACTTGACATAGGCGCTCGAGTCCGACATCACGGCTTGATCAGTCAAAGGCTCGCGCACCTTGGCGATCTTGGCGCGGTCATCCGCGCTGTTGAAATCGAGGGTTATGGGCAGGCCCGGCGCTTTGGTGGTGCGGTAGAAGGGATTCGGTACCAGCACGGTGTAACCGTTCGCCGCCAAACGCTTCGCCATGTCCCGCATCGTCGGCCGAAGACCAAATACATCGGCGAATAAAATCACGCCGGGCCATGGACCCTTCCCATTGGGATGAATCAACGCCGCATCGCAGGTGCCGCTGGAAGTCGTTACGACGACGTCCGTATCGACCATGTCCGCCGCGGCGGCATCGCCGGCACCTGCCGCGGCAGTGACGCCGGCTGCCAGCGATAGCGCGGTAAATTCCCGCCGAGAAATCTTATTGGAGTCGTCGGTCATTTAGATACCCTCAAAGAGCAAAATGATTGTGAATTGCGCAGCGAAGTATAAGCGCAACGCCTGCGCCTTGAAACACGCGGCGCCGCGCGGCGGTCAGGGTTTGCGGGCCGCGCGTTTGTTGCCACTGCTGATACATACGGCGATACTGCGCGCCATGCATATATTAAAAGGCAAGTCCGCGATCGTGACCGGTGCGGCCAGCGGCATCGGGCGGGCGAGTGCCATGTTGTTCGCCGCCGAAGGGGCCGCCGTGGTGGCGCTGGATCGCGCGGCGGAAGTCGAATCCACCGCGGCAGCGATTCGCTCGACCGGGGGCCGCGCCGTGGCCTTGGTCGGGGATTCCTCCGCGGAAGATGATGTCGCCGGCGCGGTGGCCACAGCGCTGAGGGAATTCGGCGGCCTCGATGTGTGCTATGCGAACGCCGGCATCAGCGGCGGCCTGGTGCCCTTCTTCGAGGAAACCGTTGAGCGCTGGGCGGAAGTACTGAAGATCAATTTGATCGGCACTTTTCTATTGGCCAAGCATGCAGCCATGGAGATGGTCAAGCAAAAGCGCGGTTCGATCATCTGCACGGCATCGGTGGCGGGCCTGCGCTCCGGCGCGGGCGGCGTTCCCTACAGCGCCAGCAAAGCCGGCGTCATCAGTATGGTGCAAACGGTGGCCAACCAGCTGACCGGCACCGGCGTTCGTATCAACGCCATCTGCCCAGGCCTGATTGAAACCGGCATGACCCGCCCGATATTCGAACGCGCCCGCGAGCGCGGTAGTGAAGCTAGAATCGGGCAGCTAAATCCGCTGCAGCGCTACGGCGTGCCGCAAGAGATCGCACAGACCGCATTGTTTTTAGCGTCCGATGCCGCCTCCTACGTCAACGGTCAAGCCATTGCCGTGGACGGCGGCCTGTCCTCCTCGCACCCGATCGTCGTCGCACGGCACTGACGGGCAAAAAAATACCGCGACTCCCTTGTGCGGAGGCGCGGCATTTCTTTGACTGACTTCAAGTCTACTGTTTCTTGATTCCGCTGGGCGCGGGAGTTGCTGCGGCAGTCTTGTTGGCCGCGGCCGCCTTGGCTTTTTCCGCCGCCGCAGCTTCGTCAGCGCGAGCACCGGAAAGAATGCCTTCGATCGCGTAGTTGCCCTCATGGCAGGCGTATTCGAAGATCCGGCCCTTTGATGAGCTGAACTCGTATTCGCCGCTCCACGGTCTATCCCACACCGTCGGATCCTCGGCCTTGAACTGATACAGGATGCGATGCGGGCCGACGCGCGTAAAGCGCTCGGTGACCTTCAATTCCTTCCAAGCACTGCGAAGCGCGGTCGCCTCCGGGAAGTTGGTGGTTTCGACCACCAATGTCGGACCTTCGTACCAGCCGATGGAATCGCCCATCCAGGGACGTGCACCGTCGGTACGATGCTTGGCGCCGATGTGGATCAAGCGTACGTCGTGGACCATTTCAACAACAATGGCCACCGTATCCTTGCTCTGCGCGATCTCGTAGTTATTGTTGTAGAGCAACAGCAGCATGACCGGCCCGGCGCTGTAGCCGAACGATGTCAGGCAGCGTTCGGCCAGCGTCTGGTTCTCCGGATTCTCGCCGTAGTGCGCGCGCACGTACATGCTGGTCTGAACGACGCCGGGCTTGTAGGCCGGCAAGCGCCCGTCCGCAGGATCGGTGATAAACGAGGTGCGCGGCTCGCCGTTGACACGCATGACCGTTGAACCGGGATCGATCCAAGCCGAGTTGTAGCCGCACCCGGCGCCGCTGAATCCGCGGCCGCACTCGTGCGGCAGATCGGTGGTCTTGACCTTCGGGTCGGTGGGTTTGTTGCCGTCAGCCATGAGCTTTGCATCATCGCCTTCGACCTTTTTGACCTCCTCGTCGGTCATCGCCTTGCGGTTGCCGTACTCTTTCGGCCGTTCGAGCACGGTTAACGAGGCGTTGGTCCAGGTGCCTTCGAGATCCGGCTGACCATAGGTGTTCAGCGGCGCTTTGTAGGCGCCCGCCGCCGGCGAGCCGCCGGCCGCGAGTGCGGCGGAGACAGCCAGCGCTGAGAGTGCCGCGCCGGCCAGGAGGGCAGTAAATCTCTTGGTGCTCATTTCAGGGGCTCCTTGCGCAAGTCGCCATACATGAGTTCTTCAACGAACTCGACACATTTGAACTGCTGCAATCGAGCATCGTCGCCGAGACGGCGATACATCAGCATGCTCATTTTCCACGGCTTGGTGAACGTGGCGGGATCCGTGATCTCAGCTTCGTAGCGAATCGTGTTCTCATTCATCAGGGTCCAGCGCTCGACCACTTTCATATCCCCGGAATGAAAGTTGCCCGCGCGGTCGAACCAGGTGCTGTCGTTCTGTCCGGTGACCGTCACCACCAGCGTATCGCCTTCCCACTTCCCAACCGATTGGCCCATCCAACTATCGATCGGCGCCGGACCCGGATCGTTGAAAAGAATGTCGCGCACCGCACCGTCGTACTCGTAGGAGAACAGCATTGTCTTTGCGGACTGCACGATCTGGAACGGCATGGACATGTAGTTGGCGCGCGGCACGCCGGGCAGGTCGCACTTCACCTCCGGGTCGCGGTCCAAATAGTGCTTTTGATTGTCCTGCTTTTTGGCAAGCGCTTCGGGCGTGTAAGGAATCCTGCCGCCTTCAACCACGCCCATGCCGGCGGGCACCGAGCCCACGGCGCCCAGAGCCACGATTGCCTTGGCGGGCACAGGAACCACGGGACCTGCGCGCAATTCCAGCGCGGCACTGGCGAGGTGCGGCTCGATATCCCAATTGGCCGTGTTCATCACCGACCAGATACCGCTGAGATTGGGATGCCCGGCAACCCGGTCAATTGCACCGCCGGTGGGTGTCTTGTGGACCGCTGCAGGGGGCGCTGCTGTGGGCGCCGCGAAGCTCTGGGTCAGTGCCGCCACCGATCCGGTCAGGGTCACCAGAGCCAATACTTTGATCTTCTTATTCAGAACTTCCCCCTTCGGTCAAACACATTGGATGTTCGCTGCAGGCTTCTATTTCTCGTTCGGATCCGCGCCATCTTTCGGCGCGCCCGTGCCGCTCGAGCCCATGAATACTTTGTGACCATCCAAGAACGTGACGTCGCGGCCATTCGCTTTGCAGGCAGGACGGCAGCGCGCATCCTTCGCTCGGTAGCCGCGGACAATGATTTCTTCGCCCGCCTTCAGCGAGTCGCGCGTGAGACCCTCGCGCAGCAGCGTATTCGGCGTGCCGGCTTCGATCATCCATTCTTGAGTTACGCCGTTGGTCAGTACGTCCATATGCACCCAGGTGTGCGGATTGATCCACTCGACCTTGGTGACCTTGCCCTGGAGCATGATCGGCACGTTGCCGTCGAACTCAGCCTGAAACGCGTGATGCGCCAATGCAGGTGCGCCGATCGCGGCCATTGCGAGCAACACAGCGGCAAGACTCGCCGCCTTATCAGTGCGAAAATTCATTTGAGATTTCCTCCAGCCGGCAACATATTGAAGTAGACCCTGAACGTTCCATTGCTGGACGGCGCGAAACGGGCCCGTATAATCGATGCGTATAATCGCTTTAGATCGCTGTTTTGGCAATACAATTTCCGTTGCGTCCTGAAGATTGTTCGAGTAATCAAAGGGTAGCCGCGGGTGATATATAACATGCGGGGAATCGATGCTCGAAGGACTGGTCACCAAATTGGCGGATACGCCCTGGAGCATCGGACTGCACGAATCGCTGTACATGTACGCGATTACCGAATCCGCCCACGTTATGTCCATCATGTTGTTCGTCGGCACCATCGCCATGGTGGATCTTCGGCTGTTAGGTATTTCCTATAATAAGGTTCCGGTGTCGCAGATGCTCTCGAAGATGCTGCCCTGGACGGTGGCGGGCTTCGTACTGCTGGTGATCACCGGCGCGATGTTGTTTCTCGCCATCCCGATCCGCACCTATCACAGCCTTTGGTTCAGACTGAAGTGCCTCATGATTCTCATCGCCGCCGTCAATATCGCCATTTTTACCTTCAGGGTGGAACGCGACAAAGCGACGTGGGATTTAGGCCCCGTACCGCGAAAGTCCAGGATCTGTGCCGTCATTTCCTTGGGCGCCTGGGGCTGCGTCATCGTTTTCGGCCGGCTCATTGCCTACAACTGGTTCGACTGCGACAGCATCACCTCTGCGGCCATGGCGGAACTCACCGGCTGTCCGTTGGATCCGGGTTAAGACATGACGCTGTATCACACCGCGCAAAACATCGAGGCCTCGGCGCTCGGCCAGACTATTCGAGAATCCACCTGGTTGTTCCCGGCGATAGAGTCGACGCACTTGTTGGCGCTGGCGCTGCTCGGGGGCTCGGTGCTGATCATTTCCCTGGCGGTACTGGGGGTAGGCTTGAAGGCGCCGCCGGCTGAAATTTACAAGAGCGCGCATCGCTATATGAATGGCGCGGTCATCGTGCTGCTGATCACGGGCATATTGCTGGGGATTTCCGAACCGGTGAAGCTCTACGGGCGGCAAGCCTTTTGGGTGAAAATGATTTCGCTCATCGTCGCGCTGCTGATCACTTATTTTGCCTTCAATCCTCTGGTCAAACGCGGTGCCACAGGCATTGGCATCCGCAGCGTGACGGCATTGACGTTGGGGGCATGGCTTCTCGTTGCCATGGCCGGGCGGTGGATTGGATTTTCATAAATAGAATTCGGAACTTTCGGGGAGTTGGTTTCCATGAGCAATAGTCGGATCTGCATCGGCGCAAGTGCCGTCGTGACACTCGTGCTGGGCGTGGGAGCCCCCATGGCGCAGGAGGCCGCCACCAAAGCGGAGAGCGGCGAGGCGGTATTCAACTCGCGCTGCAAGAGTTGCCACGAGCCGGCGATGGAACGGGCGCCTACCCGGGCGGAATTGGCCTTTCGTGCCCCCGCGGACATCGTCAGCGCGCTGACGACAGGCGTGATGGCTCCCATGGCGAAAGGATTGTCACGGCCGGAAATCGACGCGGTCGCACTGTTCCTCGCGCCCGGCCAACAGCTGGGCGCGGCGGGCGCCGATAAACCATGCGCGACCAACGCGCCCATCCAAGCCGGCGCCTCGGATTGGCCCACCTTGGGACCCGATGAAAATTCCAGCCGTTTTCAACCGAACCCCGGAATCAAAGCTGCCGACGTGCCTCGCTTAAAAGTGAAGTGGGCTTTTTCCATGCCGGGCGGCGGTCAACCCATCGTGGTCGGCGATTGGTTATTCATCACCAACCGCGGCGGCAAGTTCTATGCCTTGGATGCGAAGTCCGGTTGTGTGCACTGGGCCATCGAGGATGCCTCATCACGCACGACACCCATGGTCATCCGTTCGTCGATTTCGCCCAGCGGCTGGGCGACCTTTGTCGGCGTCGGCAAGCGGGTGGTGCGCGCGTTCGACGCGCAAACCGGCCAGGAAATATGGCACAGCGAATCGCTGGAAAATCACATGGCCTCGAACATCACCGGCACGCCGGTGGTGTCGGGAGACCAGATATTCGTGCCGCTCTCCTCCGGCGAGGAAGTGGCGGCCATGCAGCCGAACTATTCCTGTTGCACGTTTCGCGGGAGCCTGGTCGCACTGGATCTGAAGACCGGCCAGAAGCAGTGGCAGACTTCCATGATCACGGAGCCATTGGCGCCCACCCGCAAAAATGCCAACGGTGTACTGATGCAAGGTCCGGCAGGCGCGCCCGTCTGGGCATCGCCGACGGTCGATGCGAAGCGCGGCCTGGTTTATGTGGTCACGGGTGACAGCTACACGGACGCAGCCACCGAGGGCGACGATGCCATCGTTGCTTTGGAAATGAAGACCGGCAAGGTGCGCTGGAGAAACCAGGTGACCACGCATGACAATTTCATCGTGGGCTGCAGCGGTCCTGTGAAGGTGGCCAACTGTCCAACGCCGACGGGTCCTGATTTCGACTTTGGCGCCACGCCCATTTTATTCAAGCACGGCGCCAAGCAGATCCTGGTGGCCGGTCAAAAGTCCGGCATCGTCTACGGCGTCGATCCTGACAGCGGGCGCACGCTTTGGAAAACTGCGGTCGGCGCGGGCTCGCCGCTGGGCGGGGTGGAATGGGGCATTGGCGCGGACAGGCGCTATGTCTTCGTTCCGAATTCCGACATCGGCCAAATCTTCAACGAAATCGCCGTGGCGGCGGGCGCACCGCCCTCTACCGAGTACAAGACGCCGGGCAAGCCGGGATTAAATGCACTTGACCCCTTCAGCGGCAAGATCATCTGGAGCACTCCGGCGCCAATCGCCCCTTGCCATTATGCGGGGGATCGATCGAAGGACTACACCAAGGGCGCGTGCGTGCGTGCGCAATCCGCCGCGCCCGCCGTCATGCCGGGCTTTGTGTTCTCGGGGACCTTGGATGGATGGCTGCGAGCCTACGATGCGTCCAACGGGAAGATCGTATGGGAATTCAGCACCACCGCGCAAACCTATGGCACCGCCAACGGCAATCAGGCTCAGCCCGGCGGCGGCATAGACGGCATGGGTCCGACCATCGCCGGCGGCATGCTGTACACGATGTCCGGATTCAACGGTGCGGCGCGAACCGGCAGCAACGGCGTCAACGTTCTGTTGGCGTTCTCGGTCGACGGGAAGTAGGCACGCAGCCGGCCGGACAAAGACTACTCGAGGCAGACCACCAGTTTGGCGGAATGCGTGCGCCAGTTGATGGGGATCACGAAGGAACGCGGGTGCGGCGTCGTCACCTTATCCAGGTCGTGCGCGATGACGATCGGCACGGATATGACGAAATTCTTGCCGAAGTCGCGGCGCGCGTTTCCGGAAATGGTGTTGGCCACTTCGCCGACGAGATCCTTGATGTTTTCGTCGCTGGTGTCCGTTTCCTGCATGCGCATCAGCAACACCGTGAGCATGCCGCGCGGCGCCGTGAAATAGACGACGCCCTTACGCGCACCGGTGATGCCGATGACCCCGGTATATTCATAAGCGCCCGGCTTGCCGTCAGTGACCAGATAGGGCGATCCGACAGTCGCCGACTGTTGCGCGGAGGTCTCGAAATAATTCGTCGTACCCTCGATAAATGTGCGGATTTCTGCTTCTTTGAACATCTCAAGCCTCCGACAGCAGCTCTTCCAACGCATCATTGAGCTGGCGATCGGTAAACGGCTTGCACAGAAATCCGTTCGCTCCTTTTTCGATCGCTTCCACCGCTGTCGCTTTGTCGGCAAGCGCCGAAACCACCAAAATCAATACGTTGGAATTGATCGCAATCAATTCCTCGACGCATTCTATGCCGTCCATCTCCGGCATGGTCAAATCCATGGTGACGACATCAGGCTGGGTGCGAAGGAACATTTCGACCGCGGCGCGGCCATTGCTGGCGGCACCGACCACCTCGAGGCGGGCGATTTGCTGGGAACGTTCGATGCGCCGCCGGATGATGTTGGAATCATCGACGATCATGAGCTTCAGAGAAGGTTTGGAGCGAACCGCAGTATCCATCAGGCCGCTTCCGTTTTCCCCGCACGCTTGGCCGGCGGCATGCTCATTGTAAGTCGCGTGAATTTCCCGGGCACTGTGGCCACGGAAACCTTCCCGCCGATCTGCTGTATGAGTCCGGCCATCAGGTTCATGCCTACGCCGCGCCCTGCATCCTTGGTGGCATTCTCGACCGTGGAAAATCCCGATTGGAAAAGCAGCGAAAACACCTGCTTGGCGTCCAAGACGGCTGCCTTTTCCGGCGTAATGAAGCCCATTTTCATTGCAGCGTGCTTGATCTTCTCGGTCGACAGGCCTTGCCCGTCATCTTCCGCGATGAGCTTGTAGCCTGCGTCGCCGAGCTCCTGGAATATCAGCTTGAGCTGGCCCTGCGTGGGCTTTCCGGCCCCAAGCCGCTCGGCCGACGACTCGATGCCATGCACGATCGAGTTTCGTACCGCCTGCACAGCGATGTCCTTGACGATGCGCCGATACTCATCGGGCACCGTATCGAATCCCATGCATTGCAGCGCCACTTCTTTATTGTTTTCGTTGGCCACCCGCGCGGTCAGCTGCTGCAACATCGTGGTCACGCTGCCCTCATGCCTGGCGACGATTTCCAAACCGCCATGCTCGATCACCGCCGTATCCGTGTGAGATGCCACATCGTGGCCCGTGGTCGCCGCCACGTGCAGGCGTGCAAGGCGCGACACCAGGTCGCCGACGGATTGCAAATGAGTCAACAGGTCATCCAGCTTGATGACCAGCGGAAGAAAGTCGTTGCCTGACAGGTCCGATTTCTCGCGCAGGATCTTCAGGTCATCCTCGAAGGAATGCGCGCGGCTTTCGATGGAGGACAGTCCCAGCGCTGCGGCCTCGCCTTTGACCGAGTGCACTTGCCGAAAAAGGGTATCGAGCTTCTTGCGGAACGCGCTCTCCTCGCGCGCCGGCTCTCGCAGCACCGCATTGATCATTTTCATGGCGGCATTGGAGTCGTTCAAGAATGAGGCAAGCTGCGTCGGATCGACATGCAAAATACCCAACAAGGTATCGACCTGCGCCTGCGCCTGGGTTTGAGAGGACTGCAGTTCACGGGAAAGATCCACCCGGGCGCTGACGTCCGATACCGACACCAATACGTGGGTGATTTTCCCGTCAACGCGCACGCGATGGAATTCAAATTGCAGGTAGCGTGTGGAAACCTTACCCTGCCCGGTGTCAAGGTTGACCTCAACCTCGCCGAGCGGGTTGATGGTTTTGACCAGGTTCTCTTTGGTGCGCTCCGACCACAGCACGCCGACGAACTTCACTGCGGTCGACAGGGTCTTTTCAGAGACGATATTTCTCAGCAATTTCTCGAACGGCAGCCCGGCGAAATCGCTGCGCTGAAATAATGATTCGAGCGCGCTCGAGTACGACGCGCCGATCACGAGATTCTCGTCAAGCAAAAACAACCCGTCTTTCACGGTGCGCAGGATATCGGCGGTCTGCTGACGTGCTTGGCGCAATGATGAGTCCTGGCGCTGGCGCGCCAGCAGCAAAGTCGTCACCAGCGCCGCCAGTGTGATTGCGATGAAAAGGCCGGTCAGCATGACGAAGCGCAGTTCGGTGGCCGATCGCGCATTGCCGGCCTGCAAGTCGGTGACGATTGCCGTCAGCTCGCTGTCGAGCAGCGGAATGACGCGCTTGCCGGCACGGATGGCGGCGGCGACGTCCCGTTCCAATTGCTTGCCGCTCTCGTTGAGCACGGTGCCGGTTGATTCGTTGTCCTGGTAAGGGACGCCCTTGAACTTCAGAATCGCTTCAAGCGATTCCTGTTCCTTGGCCCACAAATCGCGTAATGCCGGCGCATGTTTACCCGCAATCGGCTCACCCTTGGCGGAGGTGTCGCCCGCCAGGGCGAACCAACTGGCACCCCGCGGCGCGTTCATCTCATGCAGCCCGGCGTCGAGATTGCCGGCTGCGTCCCGCAGCTGGTCCAGAGATTCTTGGATGTAGCCATGCGTGGTCAGGCGATCGTGCATCGAGTCCAGCGACGCGTGGATGAGTGCGGGATTGCGTTGTTGTTGACCGACGAATTTCAGCGCCACGGTGCTGTCAGCCAGCTCGCTGGCGAGTTCCAGGCCTGGTATCAGAACGATCGCAACGAAGCTGAAGGCAAGCAGGACGACCAGCACCACGAGGCCGCCGGCAGACAGGCGAGGGACTAAAGCACTGGCAAAACGAAGGTTCATGAATCAAGCGCTCCGAGGTGGTTTGCTGGGTTTGCGAGTCATCAATTCCGCACGCAAGGCGTCCAAGGCATCGAGAAAATCCGCGGCAGAGGCGTACCGGTCCTTTGGATTTTTTGCCAACAAGCGATCGATGATCGGTTGGTAGAGCGCCAAGTGCTCGGGCAAGCGCGGCACAGGCGCCGAACGGTGAGCCGTCAACATGTCCGCAAGAGTCTTTCCCATGAATGGCAACGCGCCACAGAGCATTTCGTACAGCACCACGCCCAGACTATAGAGATCACCCCGCGCGTCGGGTTCTCGGTCATCGATCTGCTCCGGGCACACGTAGTAAGGTGTGCCCGTGCAATCGCCGGACCTGGCCAAGTCGCTCGGCATGAACTGAGTTCGGGCAGAGCCGAAGTCAATGAGAACCAGGCGATTTTCATTGGTCAGCATGAGATTGGACGGTTTCAGATCGCGATGTACCACGCGTGCTGCGTGGACGATTTGCAGCGCTTCGCCGATCTGATGCGCATAGTTGACGGCGTCCGCTTCGCTCACCGGGTGCTTCAGACGCTCGCGCAAGCTGCCGCAGGGGAAGTATTCCAGGGCCAGATAGAGATAGTCATCGGTCGTACCGAAATCAAGTACGTTGGCGATCGAGCGATGATTCAGCTTGGAGAGAATTTCGCATTCCTTGGTGAAGCGCTCGCGATCGGCTTGCGATACGACGTGTCGTCCGGTAATTGCCTCGACCTTCAAGGCAACCGGCTGCGGAAATTCATCGTTGCGCGCCAGATAAACGCTGGCCGCCGCGGACTGCGCGATCTTCTTCATCATGGTATAGCCGGCCACTTCCGGCTGGCGCCATGCATCCGGCGCGGCATTCGCTGCGGCCGCTGAAGACTGATCGAGCAGCGGCTGCAAGGCGCCGCAGAGTTCGCCGACGATCACGGAATGGATCGGCCAGTAGTCGCTGGCCCCGAGTTTCATGGCGCGTGCCGCGCTGCGCTCGTTGCCGCCGCGCGCGAACACAAATATGGGCAGATTCGGCGCCTGCTCGTGCAGACGCTTGAGCGAGGCCAGCGATCCGGTTGCCGCTTCCGGCGGGCTGAACTCGACGATGAACATCACGGCCACATAGGCGCGAAGACGCTCGATTGAAATGGCATCGAAACCTGCGCGCGTGACCGTGTCGGCATCGATTTTCGGCATCGCACGACGCACCAGGCCGGCCAGCCGCAGTCTCAATTCCAACTCATCGTGCACAATGAGGCAAAGAACCGTTCCGCGATTGCGTTCACCGCTGACCGGGGGAACAAGCGTTGTGGTCGTTGTGGCGGTCGACGTTGTCGTTGCGGTTTGAGTGTTCATCTCGTTGTCATGACTTCGGAACGCGATAAACGATACGCACCTGCGTACCGACCGCGATCGCCTTGCCGCCCCGCACCACCGGCTGATAGCGCAAGTGGCTGACCGCTTTGCCGGCCGATGCCTCAAACACCTTGGGAGGCGCCGCATTGAGGACCTTTATGTTCGTCACCGAGCCGTCGGCTCCGACCGTATAACCGAGCTCCACCCATCCCTCGACACCGCTCGCCAGCGCCCGTGCGGGATATTGGACATCGAGCTTGTTCACGCGGGTCAAGGACTGTTCGGGCATTTGCAGCGGTTGGCCGGCGGTCGCCTTCCTCTGGCGAATTCGATCGTTCAGTGCGTCGAGATCCGACGAGGCCGCGAGACCGGCCGCCGTTTGCGCCAATGCCTCGGATTTCTCGATATCACCGGCGTCAAGCGACAAACGGGCTCGGTCGATGATCTGCGCCTGCACAGCACCGGTGATCTGCGCCAGCCCGCTGTTCTTGGGGTCGGCCGTGCGCAGTTGATTCACGTAAAACACTGCGCTGTCAGTGTCCGGCTCAGTCAACTTGCCCTGGGCCAAGCGCGATTGCGCAAGCTCCAGGTACTGCGGGAAAACGGGGTTTTGCGCCGCTTGCTGGGTGCGTGCTGCGATAAGCTCGTGCTGCAGGCCCGCTATCGCCGCTTGCGGCGCGCCCATGAGGTGCATTTCCGTCAGGACTCGATCAACGTCGTTGAAGTTTCGCTGCTGGACTGCGGTGTGCCCCAATAGCGCGAGACGCTTGAGCAAGTCCTGGGCTTGCCCCTGCAGCGCCGGGCCACTGGCACCCGCTTGCTTTGCCTGATCGAGATAGTAGACCGCGCTGTCGTTGTGCGGATCGATCACATGATCCTGTTGGATGCGCGTGTCGACGAGCTTGAGCAGCCGCGAAACTTCAAAGTCCTCGCGGCGACGATGTAGCTCATCGCGCAGCTGCGCAAGTTTTGCGGGCGGCAGAGTCTTGGCGCGCGCCGCCTCATCAATGAGCTGCGTCGCACGGTCGAAATTCTGCGCATTGATTGCCGCAAGAATTTGCGCGGGACCCAATTCGGCACGCAGGCTTGCGATTTTTTCGTCAAGGGCCGAGAGGCGACTATCGGTGGCATCGATGCTCCGTGCCGACTCCAGAAACTGCAATGCCGCGTCGAACTTGCGGTCATCGAGTGCCGACTGCACGCGTGCGAGCAATATTTCGGAAAGACGCTGCAGGCCTTGCCGCGCCTCGCCGTTGTCCGGGTTGATGATCAACACCTCTCGATACAGGGAAAGCGCACTGCCGGCCGCCGGATCGATGAAATGCCGATCAAGCATGGCTTGCTGCGCTTTCTCCATGAGTGCATCCACTTTCTCATCGGCTTCGGCCGCTGATTTGACGGGCGCTGCGGGCAGCGCCGCACCTTTGGCAGGAGCGGATGCCGCCACGGGCGCCGGCGTGACGTCTGTGGACCCGGGACGCGTGAGGAAGAATGCAAGGCCGCCGGCGATCGCCACGCCGCCGATCACGGCCGGCACCAGCCACGGTTTCTTCGGAGAACCGGATGCGACGGCCAGGGGGACTGCGCCGACGCCATCGCCCAAGAGCGCCAATCGCGAATTCACTTCTTCATGCGCACTATCGAGCGCGGTCGACAAAACACTGCCGACGATCGGCAGTCCCACATGGGCTACGATTTGCCGATGTTGAATGGGAAGCGCCCACGCGTCACCGCTCGTTGCCTCGTCCAACGCGACGATGGCGAAGCGCGATGAGTGCAAATGCAGCCGCGATATGACGGCGGCGGGCTCTGGGTGGTTGCGCGCATCCCACAAGACGATCCCGGCTTGGCCGGATGGCGTGGCGCTGATCAACTCGTCGATTGAATCGAGCTGCTTCAGAATCAGACCGCCGTTCAAATCCGCGCCGACCTGCGGCCACAGAGCGTCATCGGCGGTGACCAAGAGCACCGTGAGCTTTTGTTGCCTCACCGGCTGGAGCGGCGGACGCTCAGCAGGCACCGGCGCGGCAACCTCATGTTTTCTCAGACTTTTCGGCATCGTTCTGGTCCCATATCTCGATCGCCGTTTGAGCGGCCTTGTTGCGCTGCGATCACACTCGTGCGCCACGAATGTTTCGCGATTCGCTTAACACAATAAGGTTCCGGCAAATGAAGGGTTTAGGACATGCCCTGGGTCACATTTGGGTGCGCCGGCACGGCCGGAATGGCCGTCACAGTTAGGGCAAACACGAAAGATGAGAACTACTTCGCACAGGCGGCAAACGGGACTACACGAACTCGTGCCGGCTCAAGAGCTATTGACGGGCGAATCGGGAAACGGGGCGACCGGCGAGGCTATTTTATCAAAAGGGGGAGCCATCTCCCCCTTGCATATGTCACGGGACGAATGCGGAAGCGACTACTGTTTCTTGCCGGTAAAAGTCCCCTCGCCCAATTGGCCGAGCGACACCTTGCCGCTCATTATCTTGCCATCGGTCTTGCCTGAATACTTCACGGCGAGGGTTCCCCCCGGCCCTTCAACTTTGTATTCAATCGTTACCTCATCGCCCTTGACCGTGCCCGTCACCTGCGCCTCGCCCAGCTGGCCTTTGTAGCTACCGGAGAGCGCTTCGCCTTTCTGCACCAGGATGAATGTCGGAGAGCCGCTGCCTGCGCCCGTCTCGACCGCCATGATCCACGTGCCCGTGACATCTGCTGCGCTCGCCAATTGCGCGACCGTGAATGCGGCAATTGCCAGCAACGCGCCCAAGCCGGTCCTTATTTTCATCGTCATTGGCATCCCCCTGTAAATTGACTGATCGACGCATCATGCGCTCGCCCTATTATCGGCGAGAGCATGATACGCGATCGACTTGGACTACAGGGCATTCAGGAAGGCGACGAGCTGGCGCTTTTGCTCCTGCGTTAAATTCATCGAGAAGCGTTGGTTGTAGAAATTCACCGCCTGCAGCAGGGTGGCCGCGGCGCCATTGTGAAAGTAAGGCGCGCGGGCCGACAGGCCTCTCAAGATGGGGCCCTTCACTCGATTCAAATCGCTGCACAAACCGCTGATCATGCCCTTGCCCAGGTCGGTGGTGTAAAAGGAAACGGCCTGGCCGGCGCTGAATGGAGTCGGGCAGCCGCTGACCAGGAATACGGGCAGATCCGGCTCATTGAGTTCCGCAATGCCCTTCTCGATGTTGGGATCGTTCTCCAATCCCGCGCGCGGCGTATGCGCGATGCCGATATCCAGCGGCAGCGGCAAGGAGTGATCGCCGACATTCGGCGCATCGTGGCAAGTCGTGCAGGTGCCTTTGATTACCGCCGGGCTGCCCAAGGCGGCGCTATCGTTCAGGCCGCGCACGGCACTGATATCGATCGGCAGCGTGTTGAACAGAACTTCTCCGGCAGCGATGTCGCTGCGCGCGGCGCGGCGATCGAAGGGACCGCGCCCATCATTGTCCTCGTCGCGATAGGAATTGCCGTCGCCCTCCCAAGCCGCGAATAGCGTCATGCTGGATTCATCGAACGCAATCCCGTTGGGATCGGCGCCCAGCACATCGTTGATACCCGGATAGTATTCTTCGCCGGCCAGATTGCGCGCGCCGCCAAGCGCGCCGCGAGCATCGAGACTGCCGGCAAACCGGTCATAGACCTGTGCCGTCGACAGGCCCATTT
Organism: Steroidobacteraceae bacterium; assembly: GCA_035643995.1. Taxonomy (GTDB): domain Bacteria; phylum Pseudomonadota; class Gammaproteobacteria; order Steroidobacterales; family Steroidobacteraceae; genus Bog-1198. The sequence goes on from DASQPK010000087.1 coordinate 28,978, forward strand.
CGAAGTTGATGATGTCGTTCAATTGAGCATCGGTCGGGACCACGGTGCCTTGTGCATGGGTTGAAACTGCATCTTTCGCCTGCTGCATCAGGTCGGCGTGCAAGTTGGCCGCAATGGTTTGCCGATTATTCAACGGCGAAGTCGCGGGAGACTCGCGCCCGTCCCACATCATGGTGCTCAAGAATCGAAGGTTGGTGCTCGGCAGGGGCCGGCGGTAAGTGGACAGTATCAAGCGTCCGGTGGAGTCGGTTACCAAGGCGCACCCATACGGATCATGAACGGCGGTCACGGTAAATTGGGCGCCGGCCGGCACGGCCAACGCGATGCGTATGAGCCCATGCGACAGCAGCAAGCTATGCGCCGACTCGCTCGAGGTCTTGGCATTCGCGCAATTCGCGCCATCGACCGCATTGAACAGTGGGTCGCTGCCTCGAGTCTGCTCAAAGCGCTGACGAATCTGCGGCGGCGCGATGCTCATGGCTTGATCAGGGACATGGCAGGTGGAGCAGGAACGTCCGTTGGTGCCGAGGCTTTGAAAGAATGCGCCCTTGGTGTTGGTATGACCATTGACGTTAAAAGTCTCGATCGCACCGGTCGCATCGTCGGAGACGTCGCTTTTACCGAGATCATGCGCGCCCGCTGTCGTCGCAACAAATGCGGCGGCCAGAAGCGCAGCTTGGAATCCCCAACCCAATGGCTTGATCATTTTTCGTACTCCCATACGCTCGCGGAAAGGGTCGTTACATTAGATAGATCGGAAAGCATGGGAAGAAGGTGACATTCCGTTGCAGGAAAGCTGCCCGATGGCTGTGCATTATGTTAACTCTACAACGCAGAGTACTTGACGATGCACGGTATACTCCGTTAGTGTCGATGCGTGGCCAACACGACCGTACGCCTCGACTCACACGCCGCCGCATCGCTGCGCTACATTCGATCCTCGATGGAGGGCGCGGTATTGCTCGCGGTCCCCGGCTCCGCGGGCATCGTCCTGGGAGCCATCGGACTGATTGCGGCGGCGCTCTGCGCGGTGCCCGGCCTGCACAACTATTGGGTGGGCATTTGGCTGGGAGCCGCGCTGGTCGGCGCCGTCGTGGGCAGCATCCTGATCGTACGGGAATCGTCGCTGCGGGACTTACGATTGGCCGGCACGCCGCTTCACAAGTTTGCGCTGTGCCTCGCCCCGTCCATCGGTGCGGGTCTGGTCATGACGGCGGTGCATTGGTACGGAGGCAACCTGCATGCCATTCCCGGTACCTGGCTGCTTCTCTATGGCTGTGCCCTGGTCGCCGCCAGTGCCGCAACGACACGGGTCATCGCGGCGCTGGGTGCTCTGTTCATATTGTTTGGCCTGTTGGCACTGCTGCTGAGGGATGCCTTGCAGATATTGATGCTTGGCGCCGGTTTCGGCGGGCTGCACATCGTCTTCGGCTTTCTGATCCGACGCATGAGCCATGGCCGCGAAGCCTAACTCGCGCACCGCGGTTCAGCCGGCGCAGAAACGCGCGAAGCTCACCGCCGTGCCTGCGTCTGCGCACGACAACGGCGATGCGACCTTCGACCGGCTGGTATATGAGCGTGTCAGGTTGGGAATCATGAGCGCCCTCGCAGTGCGCGAAGAGCTGACATTCAACGAGCTCAAGTCCCTGTTCGATGTCAGTGACGGCAACTTGAGCGCTCACGCCCGCAAGCTCGAAGAAGCGAAGTACCTGACCTGCACGAAGACCTTCGAGCAACGCCGCCCAAGAACTGTGTATCGCCTGACGGCATTGGGGAAAGGCGCCTTGAATCGATATCTCGATCACGTCGAAGCGGTGATCAAGGCAACCCGCCGCCCATAATTTTTTCTGGCCATTGAACTTTGTAGTACAGAGTACCTGAATATGCACGTAGCAATCATCATGGATGGCAATGGGCGATGGGCATCGCAACGCGGACTGCCTCGCACCGCCGGTCATCGTGCCGGAGCCAAGGCGGTCGACAAGGTTGTCGAGGCCGCTGCGAGACATGGCATCGGCACGCTCAGCCTGTATGCATTCTCGGCGGATAACTGGCACAGGCCTAAGGCCGAGGTCGGCGCGCTGTTCAGCCTTTTGGGCCGATACCTGTTGACGCAGACACCGCGGTGCTTGGAGAGGTCCATACGGATCAATGTGGTGGGTCGAAGAGATCGCTTGGCGCCGCAGGTGCTTCGCAGCATCGAGCATAGCGAGCGAATGACCGCCCAGTGCTCCGGATTGAGACTGCGAATCGCCGTCGACTATTCGTCACAGCATTCTTTGCTGGAGAGCTGCCGGCGCATGGCGCTCGAGTCCGGCATCGACCGTTCAAGATTTAGGGAGCATCTTGCCGGCGTCGATCACTCCACGACGGTAACACCCGACGTGGACCTTCTGATCCGCACCGGTGGCGAAAAGCGATTGAGCGATTTTCTATTGTGGGAATGTGCGTACGCCGAACTGTACTTCGTGGATAGCTTCTGGCCGGACTTCGATGAATTCGCCTTCGGGCAGGCGCTCGATGAGTACGCGAAACGCGAGCGGCGATTCGGGCAGATCGGCGCGACCGGCCAAATTGCCGCGCGCGTGACGCATGCGTAGCCAGCCGGCGGATATGCTCATCGCGCCGCGCCTGGGTCCGGCCTTTCTGCGGCGGCCGATAACACCCCGGTACGCGTTGTTGATCAATCCGTTCTACCCAAAAGATCCGCGCGCGAGCTTCGGCAAGCACGTGCTGACGCCGACCTTGGCCCTCACCAGCATTGCGGGAGCGACTCCGGTTCACTGGGGAGTTCACTACTGGGATGAGAACCTGCTGCAAGGGACTCCGCCCTGCAACCCGCTTCCGCAGGTGGTCGGCATCACCGTTCATCTCACTTTTGCCAAGAGGGCCTACGAATTGGCCGCCTGGTACCGGGCGCAGGGATCGCTGGTGATTCTAGGCGGGCTGCATGTGCTGTCCTGCCCGGACGAAGCGCTGCTGCATGCGGATGCCATTGCGATCGGTGATGGCGTTCAAATCTGGCCAAGAATACTCGGCGACGTCGAGTCGCACTGCTTGCAGACTCGCTATGAAGCAGACTTTTCGCGTCCGTACGCGCTCGACCCGGCCGCGCGCCGATCCATTCTGCCGCGCGCCTCTTTCCTGACCACGACCAGCGTGATCGCGACTCGCGGCTGTCATAATCGCTGCGGCTTTTGTTATCTCTCGACCGAAGGCTTGCACATGCCTTACAGAATGCGCAAGGTCGAACAGGTCGTCGCTGAAATCGCCGCCGACAATCAACCCTATGCGGTGTTCGTCGACAACAATCTGGGCTCGCGGCCCGGCTACTTACGCGAGCTTTGCAAGGCGTTGCAGCGGCTCAAGATCATATGGAGCGCTGCCGTCACGATCGATATTACGGATGATGCCTCATTGGTCCGCGATATGGCTCTTGCGGGCTGCACCGGCGTATTCGTCGGCTTCGAATCATTGAACGAAGGCAATCTTTCGGACTCGCGGAAACGCACGCCGGCCCCGCAGGATTACGCGCGAAGAGTGGCGATACTGCATCGCTACGGCATCCAGGTGAATGGCAGCTTCGTTCTCGGCTTCGATCACGACCGGCCTGACGTTTTCGAGCGAACCGTTGAATGGATCGAAACCAACAGGCTCGAGTGCGCGACATTCCACATACTGACTCCGTATCCGGGAACACCTTTGTTTCGCAGGCTGGAATCCGAAGACCGGATCCTGCACCGAGATTGGGATAAATTCGACACGGCGCACGTCGTTTTTAAACCCAAACACATGAGCTGTGAGGAGCTCGAGCGCGGCTATGCGTGGTGCTATGAGAAGTTATTTTCGCATCGCTCCATCTGGAAGCGCCGGCCCACCGATCGCGACGCCATTCTCGCGTACCTGGCGATGAGCTACTTATACAAGCGCTCCAATCGATTCTGGCGCCTGTTGATCAAGCACCGGTTGACCGGAGCGGTGTGGAAACCTTTGATCGAGCACTCGCGGCGGCGTCACTTGATGCTGCGTACGCGTTTGGAGCAGGGGTCTGCGAGGGCTAGTCAATGCGTGAGCGCCGGAGTGTAGGAAGCGCGTTTCGCGGAAAACGCGCCTTTGACGCCTTGTCACACGCCAAAAGGCGCCCAAATAAGCTATTCTCGAGTTAGTTGCGGGAGAGGCCCGATGAACGGACGACGGTATTTGACGATTGCGCTCTTACCCGTGGCCTTGGCGGCATTTCTCTCGCTCGCCGCTCATGCCGACAATTTTGGCGGGGTCCGCTATAGCATGCAGCGCGACCAATTGGTCGTCACGATGATTTACCGCGGCACCAACCCCAACCATAAGTTCTCCCTGAAATGGGGAAAGTGCCAGCCCAATCAAGAGGGGGGCCTGCCCGGGGTAACGGGCGAGATCTTGGACGATCAATTTGACGATCGAGAAGAGCAGGACTTCAAGAAAAATGTGCGCTTCAGCCTGGCGGGATTGCCCTGCCCTCGCCCGGTAAGCGTTACCCTGAGAACGGCGCCGCGCTTCTTCTACACACTGACGATCCCAGGATAGGCGATCGCCGTATCGGGACGCCATGCGTGTGCTG
>DASQPK010000088.1:0-2208 GCA_035643995.1 Steroidobacteraceae bacterium
ATCCTCGCTCGTTCGGCCGCGGCGATACGGTCTACGACCCCTGGCATTACGTGCTCGCCCGCAAGCCCGGCGCCTTGCGCAACGGCGCGCCCTTCAAGGATTGGGTGCTGCCGGCCGCGATGGAACGTGTGCGGCGCAAGCTCGCTGGCGCCCATGACGGCAATCGGCAGATGGTCGACATCCTCACCGCGGTGCTCACCGACGGACTGCTGGCGGTCGAAGTCGCCTGCACCGAGGCGATCGCCCACGGCGTTCATTCCGCCGACGTCGTCCTCAACATTCTGGCTCGACAGCGTGATCCCGGCCCGCCGGCCACGATCCTCACACCGGCCGCACTGACGCTGCCACACGCGCCTGTTGCCGATTGTGCCCGTTACGACAACCTCAGGAGAGCCATCTGATGGAACGCACTCAACTCGTCGACCTCATGGGCGAGCTCAAGCTCTATGGCATGAAGGCGGCTTACGATGAGATCATGGCTACCGCATTCGGCATGACGAAATCAGATCATATTCGGTCGAATTTTGCGACGATCGGTGAGGCTCCTGATTCACTTCGTCGCAGGATAACTCATCCCGGCTGCATCGGCGTCGCCGTATCGCGCGCCTCATGAACCCGCCGCCAGTCCACACGTAACGGTATCGGACGAGACTCTATGATAGAGCATGAACGGGCGTCGACGCCGAACCTGGCGAACAGCCCGCATTGGCGGTAGAGCCGTCCCGTCATGAGAAAATCATACTCGGAACTTTTGCCACTGGCGCGTTGAGCCTGCCGTTCGCATTGGTGACGCGCGCATCTAGTTCGAAATCTACGCACTGCATCTGCTGCCGCCGGAATCGTCCCGATGGATGGTTCCTTGCCGGCGGGCGCTGACCGAGCCCTGGGGCTGTGGCGCCATTCGCGTCATCGATATCAGGATATCGCTAAGCTACCTTCGATTTGGTCTGTAGCACCACGCGGGGTGGCACGCTCGAAAACAATGAGCTCAGCCCTTCAGCGATCGTCGGGTGCGCAAAATCTGCATCGGCAAGGCTTGAATAGGAAAGGCCTGCCAATATTGCCGTTTGCACCACAGCCATAACTTCACCGGCCGCGGCACCAATCATCGTGAAGCCAAGGATGCGATCGTCGCGGTCGCCGCCAACAAGAGCTTTCATAAAGCCTTGCCTCTGATCGGTCGCCTGCGCCCCAAGGACAGACTCCATCGGCAGCCTTGCAACGCGGGCGAGGACACCTTGGCGTTCCGCTTCGCCTTCGCTAAGCCCTACGCGAGCGAGCGGGGGATCAGTGAACATGCAATATGGAATCAGCCGATCGCGGGTGCTGCGATTTCCTCCTGCGAGATTGTCACGTATGATGCGAAAATCGTCTTCGGATATGTGCGTGAATTGTGGACTGCCGGCGCATTCCCCGACGGCCCATACATCTGGCGCACTTGTCTCCAATCTGCCATTGACGCGAATGTAACCGCGCTTATCCAGTTCAACGCCAGCCTCCATGAGTCCAATGCCCGCGGTGTTCGGAATGCGCCCTGCCGCGACTAGAATGTCGCTGCCGTCAATGTGTTGCTCACCCGAAGGGGTACGCACGCTAAGCGTAACCTTGTCTCCCGATCGCCCACCTACCTGGAGCAGCTCGCCCTCGACAAGAACTTGAATACCTTCGCCGCTGAGAATGCACCGCATCTCCTGTGAGACGTCGATATCCTCACGAGCCAAGAGCTGAGGACCGGACTCGATGATGGTCACATCGCTGCCAAAGCGACGAAAAGCCTGTGCCAATTCCAGACCGGAATAGCCCCCACCGATCACGATTAGGTGTTGCGGCAAATAATCGAGCTCCAGCGCCTCGACATGCGTAAGGGGCTGAGCCGCCACCAGGCCAGGCACATTCGGAATTGCGGCATGCGTTCCGACATTAAGGAAGACCTTATCGGCCGCGAGCACACGGGTTCCTCCGTCGTTCAGTTTCACCTCAAGGGTCTTCGGCGCCACAAAACGGCCGCTGCCCATGATCAGTTCGGCACCGCTCGCCTTATAGATCTGCAGGTGCTTCGCAATCTGACGTTCCACCATCTCACGCTTGCGCTGACGAACTATTGCCATGTCGACAGTGACGGAACCGGTCACCGTGCCATAGTGCCTGCCGTCGCGCGCGAGCTGCGCGACCTTCGCGCTTGAAATCTCATTCTTGCTGGGCATACAG
>DASQPK010000089.1:0-54878 GCA_035643995.1 Steroidobacteraceae bacterium
GCCCAAAGTCGGCGATCATGCGGCTTGGGGTCCTCGCATCGCTCAGGGTAAGGAAACCCTCTACAAGGATGCGATTGCGGGCAAGGGCGCCATGCCGGCCAAGGGTGGTACGACTTGGCCGGATGCGACCATTCGCATGGCCGTCGACTACATGATATCGCTGAACAAATAAACGCCGGCCACTCGCACGACGGCCACTACCCGCTCGCCACTGATTGCGGATTCTTGCGTCGATCTTGCGCGTATGCCGGTGCGGACTGGGCTACTGCGGGGCGAGTTTCGCTTCGAGATCTTTCAGACGCGCTTCCAGGGCGGTCAGCTTTACTTGAGTACGCTCCAAAATCGCGGCCTGTACGTCGAAATCCTGACGGGTGACCAGATCGAGCTTGGCCAGCTGAGCTTGCAGCACGGCCTTGAAGTTGCTCTCCAAATCGCGGCCGACGGCACGCAGCGACTCTGGCACCGAGTCGGCCAAGCGCTTTGCCAGATCGTCCAGGCCGTTCGAATTAATAAAGCTCATTTCTACCTCCATGACGGGGATGGCATCCTAAGGGTTCGCACCCGGTTAACGCATGAATGGCACTGGTATGCGCCAGATGGGTGCAAAGCTTCGCGCAGTCGCGGCGTAACCCGTTGATTCATCGTCCATCGGCCGTGGCACGAAAACTGCAATATTCTGGGTCAATACTACGCGGAAGTGATAACGGAGGCGGTCGCAATTACAGGTGAAAGCGGGGATAAATGCATGAAGCTGATCACCGCCGTCATCAAACCCTTCAAGCTGGATGAGGTCCGGCAAGCGGTTGCAGACATCGGCATTCAAGGCATCACGGTAACCGAAGTACACGGGTACGGAGGCCAGCCCGGACACATGGAGATTTATCGAAGCGCGCAGTACCGCGTCGATTTTGTGCCCAAGGCAAAGATCGAGCTGGCGGTAGATGATTCTATCGCCGAGCAGGTGATGGAAGCGGTTTGCAATGTAGCCAGGACCGGCCATGCCGGGGACGGAAAAGTGTGGATATTCGAACTGGAACAGGCGTTGCGGGTACGGACAGGTGAAACCGGCCCGGATGCCATTTGATCGGGACCTTGCTTAAAGGGCGAGGCCAAACTTTCAGACGATTTAGGAGCATCTCGCGCCGGCAAGCCAGCCAACTCCCCCGTCGGTGCGATATCCCGGCGGCGCGGGTTCCTCTACAAAGGGCCCGCGCCGTTTTTTATATACACGCGCCCGACGCAAGACGCTTCGGCGTTTATACATCAGAAGATTTATGTGCGCCATGCTGTGCTGCAGCAATTCTCTTTTGAATTCCGCTGCTAAACTGCGTGTTCTACGAACCGGGGAGCCCCTTGCATGAAAATGGTCATCGCCATCATCAAACCCTTCAAGCTTGACGATGTGCGTGCCGCCCTCGCAGAAGTGGGGGTTCAGGGCATTACCGTGACAGAGGTCAAAGGCTTTGGGCGCCAAAAGGGCCACACTGAGCTCTATCGGGGGGCGGAGTACGTCGTTGATTTTCTGCCCAAAGTAAAGCTCGAACTGGCCGTCGAAGACGAGCAAGTCGATCGGGTTGTGGAAGCCATTATTGAAACAGCGCGCACGGGTAAGATAGGTGACGGCAAGATTTTTGTTTCCGATCTCGGTCAAGCGGTGCGCATTCGCACCGGCGAGGCCGGCTCGCGTGCCCTGTAGCCATCAAGCGAGGATTGGACGATGAAACGCTTTTTGCTTTTCGCCGCATTGATCGCGTGGTCGGGCTTGGCCTCCGCCGTCGTCTACAAGTGGACCGATGCGCAGGGCAAGGTGCTGTACGGCGATCGGCCGCCGGATGGCGTGCACGCGGAAGTGGTCGAATTGTTGGGCACTCATGCAGCCAGTGCGCGAGTCGCTGCGCCCAACACCGCTCAATCAGCGCCGGCGGCCAGAGTCGCTGCCGCCCCCACATCCAAAGATCTGGACGACAAGAAGGCCGTCGATCAGGACGTCGCGCAAACCCGGGACAAGCAGTGTACCGATGCGCAGGAGCGTTATAAGAAACTCATTGAAGGTCGACGTCTCTATAAAAACGGCCCCGATGGCGAACGCCAATACATGACGTCCGAACAGATCGATACCGAACGGCTCAACGCCAAGCGTGATATCGACAATACTTGCAATAGCCCGACTTGACCTTGGGCAGCGCGCTCACGACCTGACCTTGGGCGATGCTCACGACCTGACCTTGGGCGGCGTGCTCACGACCTGACCTTGGGCGGCGTGCTCACGACTTGACCTTGGGCGGTGCTCACGAGCCGCTCGTCGCACTGCACGGCTCCTGTAGTTCCTGCCGACCCTCCTTCTGATCCGCTCGCGCTTTGCCGCGCAGCGCGCAAAGCCTTAAGATTTGGTTCTTTGGAATCAGATCTTGAGGACATGCACATGCAAACAGGCTTCGTTGGATTGGGTGCCATGGGCGCAAATATGGCACGCAACCTTCACCGCGCCGGCTTGCTCACCGGCGTATGGAATCGCACACCGGAGAAAGCCAAGGCGCTCGCCGAGGAACTGAAGGTTCACGCGTTCGCAAGTTTGACGGAACTCGCCGGCAACTGCGAAGCGGTGGTGATCTGCGTGTCTGCCGACAAGGATTTGCGCGAGGTCGTTGCGGGCCTGGAACCGGGCTTGAGCCCGAACATGATCGTCATGGATTGCTCCACGGTGGGAAAAGATACTGTGCGCGAGATCCATGCGCAGCTTGCCTCCATCGGAGTCGGCTTTCTCGATTGCCCTGTCAGCGGCGGCGTCGAAGGCGCGAGGACGGCATCGCTCGCCATCATGTGCGGCGGTGATGAGGCCGTGTTCAATCGCGCGCAACCGATTTTGGGGAAAATGGGCAAGGCCGTGGCGTACATGGGCGGCAGCGGCTCGGGCCAGGTAACCAAGGCCACCAACCAAATCATGTGCGCGGGCATCATCCAAGCCGTGGGCGAAGCCATGGCGTTTGCCCACGAGGAAGGCGTCGATCTGAAAAAAGTGATCGATGTTCTAGGCAAGGGCGCAGGCTCGAGCTGGTACTTCGTCAATCGCGCGCCCTTCATGGCGAACAACAGTTTCCCGGCGGGATTCCGCGTGCGGCTGCACGACAAGGACCTGCGCATTTGCCGCGCCATGGCGGCCAAGCACGGCGGCGTGCTGCCGGTGGTCGAGTCGACCATCGAGCAGTACGAACAACTGATCGCTCAAGGGTTCGGCGATGAAGACATCTCGGCAATCTATCGGCTGAAGTCCAAGCTGTTTCCCGACAAGCCCGAGTCGATGTGACCCCGCCAATACGCATCGCCACGCGCAAGAGTCAGCTGGCGCTATGGCAGGCGGAACATGTGGCCACGCTGCTGCGCGCAGCACACCCCGGCCTGCAAATAGAACTGGTGCCCCTGGTGACCCAGGGCGATCGCATCCAAGATCGATCCTTGGCCGCGATCGGCGGCAAAGGCTTATTTATAAAGGAACTCGAAGTCGCGATCGAGGATCTGCGCGCCGATATCGCCGTGCACTCGATGAAGGACGTACCGGCCGATCTCCCCCACGGGCTGACCATCGGCGCGGTTCTGAAGCGCGCGGATCCGCGGGACGCATTGGTGACGACGTCGGGCATCGCACGTCTCGAGGATCTGCCGCGGGGCGCGGTCGTGGGAACCTCGAGCCTGCGCCGGCAAGCGCAGCTCTACGCCTTGCGCGCTGACTTGCGCATAGAATCCTTGCGCGGCAACGTGGATACGAGAATTCGCAAGCTCGACGCGGGCGGCATGGATGCCATTGTGCTGGCATGCGCCGGGTTGGTTCGTTTGGGTCTGGAGTCGCGCATCACCGCGCGGCTCGATCCGAAGGTTTGTCTGCCGGCCGTGACCCAGGGCGTGATTGGCATCGAGTGCCGGCGCAGTGATGCGCGCACGGCCGGACTACTGCAGCCTCTCGAGGATGCGGCGACTCGAACAGTCATGGATGCCGAGCGCGCCTTCGCGGCGCGCTTGGGGGGAAGCTGCCAATCACCCATCGCAGCCTACGCCGAACTCGACGCGGATCGGATCACGCTTCGCGGATTGGTGGCCGAGCCGGATGGCTCGCATCTGCTGCGCGACACCTCATCGGGAGACCTTGAGAATCCGGCCGCGCTGGGCCGGCAATTGGCCGAGCGCATGCTGGCGGCCGGCGCCGGACCCTTACTCGAGCGCTTGCGCGCGAGTTAGCCGTGCCACCCCTCGCAAGTTAGCCGTGCCGCCCCTCTACGGAGTTGGCGTCCTCGTCACCAGACCCGAATTGCAGGCGATGCCCCTATGCCGTCTGCTGGAAGCGCAGGGCGCGAGCACGCTGCGCTTGGCCGCCGTGGAAATCAAAGCACTGGGAGACCGGCGCGCGCTGAGTGCGCAGCTGGGCACTTTGGAAAATTTTGATCTCATCGTTTTCACCAGCGCCAATGCAGTCCGTTTCGGCGCCTCCTTCCTCGAGCAGAAGCGCGATCTCACGCTCGCGGCCATGGGTCCCGCGACCGCGCGTGCCTTGAACCAGGCAGGCTACCGCGTGGCCATACAGCCGAGTGGTTCCCTCGACACTGAGGGGTTGCTCAAGCACCCCCGGCTGGAACATATCGCAGGCCACCGCATATTGATGATCAAGGGAGTCGATGGCCGGCAACTGCTCCAACAAGAACTCGCGCGGCGCGGCGCGGCGGTGGTGAGCGCCGATGTCTATGAACGTGCGCCGGCAGTCCATGAGGCGGCCGCGCTGGCGGCGGTGCATGAGCGATTTGCCGCGGGAGAAATGCACGTGATCACCGCGACCAGCCTGGAAGTCGGGCGAAATTTGCTCGATATGGCGACGCCGGAATTGCGCGGCGAGTTCGAACGTGTGCATTGGCTGGTTCCCGGCGAGCGCATTGCTGAGGGCTTGCGCGAACTGGGCCTGCGAGCACCGCTGCTGCAGGCGGAATCGGCGGAGGATCAGGATTTGGTGGCGGCGCTCATTCGCTGGCGCTCGAGCGTGTCGGGCGCGTAGTCGAAGGAATCGAAGTACAAACGGTGTGACGAGGCTCCGCGCGCTGCGTATTCGCCCTGCAACGCCGCGATCATCGCCGGTGGTCCGGCGGCGTAGACCTCGCAGGATTCGAGATCTTCGAGTCCCACGAATGCCGCTTCATGCACCCAGCCGGTGAGTCCGCGCCATGACGCGTCGGGTTCGGATAGCACCGGCGCATAGCTGAATAAAGCGGCACGACCTGTTGAAGCGGCACGGCCTCTTGAAGCGGCGCGGCTCAAGGCGTCGAGTGTCGCCTGCGCATACAGATCCTTCTCGCTGCGCACTCCCCAAAAGAGCCGCATGTCTCGGTCGATGCCGCTCTCGATGACATGCCTGAGAATGCTCAACAGCGGCGCAATCCCGGTGCCGCCGCCGATCAGCAGCATGGGCGGTGCCGGCCCAAAATGCGGGCGGTACACGAACTTTCCCAACGGGCCTTCGATGTTGAGCAACGAACTCTGCATGTCGTCGTGGAATAACCGATCGGTGAACTCGCCGCCGGGGACGCGCCGCACATGCAGCTCCAGCGGCCGCGCATCATGGGGCGGCGAGGCGATGGAGAAGCTGCGGCGCCGTCCGCCCGGCAACAGGACATCGATGTACTGGCCGGGCTCGAAGCTGAACTCCTCGGCAATGGGCAGACGCAGGAACAAGCCTATGACGTCGTGCGACAAGGGAACTGCGCGCTCGATGCGGCAGGGCAAGCGCTTTTGTGCGGCCGTGTCGGCGGCCCGCATGTCGAAAGTCTCGATCGTGAGGTCGGTGCGCGCCCGGGCCTGGCACAGCAGGATCATGCCCTCGGCGATCTCGGCAGCGGAGAGGCCGAGCGGCGTTCCATGGGGATAGTAAATTTCGCCGCGCACGAGCCGCGCCTTGCAGGCGCCGCAATTGCCGCCCTTGCAGCTGTACGGCAAATCAAGCTTAAGCGGCGCTGCCGCATCGAGCAGCGGCTGATCAGCCGCTGCCTCAAAGTTTGCGCCGGAGTTGAATAAACTGATGAGCACGGTGTTACGCGGCCATGTGAGCGAAGCGCTGGGCGCTAAGCGCCGCGCGCTAGACGCTGGGCTGGCTGCGTTTGCTGTCGAGCCACTCAGCGATCGGTTCCCATTGCTTCCAATCGGGCCACGCGAGATATTCCGGCAGTTCCAGCACCCCCATGCCCCGCGAGTAGGCGCGCACATAGTTCTGCGCCTCGCGCAGAGACCCAAGGTAGGGAACTTTGAGCTTGCTCAGGTACTGGTCCAATTCCTCATAAACCAAGGTGTATTCGCGCACTCGATTGGCGAGAACCGCCAGGCGCGCCTGCTTGCGCGATACCTTGCCGATTTCCAGCAATTCGGCCATGAAGTGTCCGCACGCCTTCATGTCGATGCCGGAGGGCAGCACCGGCACGATGATGGTTTCGGCGCGCCGCACCAGTTCGTTGAGTTCGGTGCCGTGAACCCGCGCCGGCGCGTCGATCACCAGGATGTCGGTATTGCGCGGCACGCTGCGCAAACCGTCTTCGAACGCGGCCGCTCCGCTGATCGCCGGCAAATCCGCCGGCCGCATGGCGAGCCAGTCAAGACTGGAACGCTGCGGGTCATAGTCCGCTATGCAGACTTTGTGCCCGTCGCGGGCAAAGAATACGGCTATGTTCGTGCTGAGCGTGCTCTTGCCGCATCCGCCCTTGGCATTCAATACCATGACGTGGCGCATAATCCCCCGTGCTTTGTTGTTTCCGTAAGGTAGAACGTCAGGCGCGCATTACGCAACCCCCGAGCGGAAATTTGCCGCATCGGCTATGCTTCGGTATGCGCATCGAGTTTCTGAAGATGCAAGGCTTGGGCAACGATTTCTTGGTATTCGACGCCGCTGCCGTCGCCGCTCACACTCATCTTGATGAATGGACGCTTCGCGCCCTGGCCGATCGTCACACGGGTGTGGGATTTGATCAGGCGCTGATGCTGGAAACGCCGCGCGATACGGCAAGCCGGGTGTTCTACCGAGTATTCAATTCCGACGGCACCGAAGTCGAACAGTGCGGCAATGGCGCGCGCTGTATCGCGGCGCTGCTGTATGCGCGTGCCCCGGAGTTGGGCCGCGATCTCATCATGGGCAGCCGCGGCGGCAGGGTGCGTGCGCGCGTCAGGGATGACGGACTGGTGTCGGTGGACATGGGCATACCGGTGCTTGACGAGGCGCTCACCTTTTCGTTGAGCGTCGAGGGCAAGGAAGTGGTGATGAGCGCTCTCTCCTTGGGGAATCCGCACGTGGTGATGCGCGTGCCGGATGTGAAAACGGCCCCGGTCGAGCAGTTTGGGCCTAGTATCGAGCGGCACCCGCGTTTTCCCAATCGCACCAATGTGGGCTTTATGCAGATCGTCAGCCGCAGTCATATATTGTTGCGCGTATTCGAGCGCGGGGCGGGCGAAACCCTGGCCTGCGGCACGGGTGCGTGCGCGGCCGTTGCCGTCGGCCGGCAGCTGGGCGAGCTGGATGGCGAGGTGCGGGTGGATTTGCCGGGCGGCACGGCGACGGTTTCTTGGGAAGGTCCGGGTCAGCATATTTGGCTGACAGGGCCCGCCACCACGGTTTTCACAGGTTCTATCGATTTAACGCGATTCACGGGAGCCAACCAATGACGACAAGTCACGCGCGCGGGGTCAAGCACGATGTTCTCAATGACAACAATGTCGCGGACTATTTGCAGACCTATCCGGATTTCTTCGAACGCAACTCACAGCTGCTGACCAAGCTGCGCCTGCCGCATGTGCGCGACGTCGCGGCCACCGTCAGCCTGGTGGAACGCCAGGTCGAAGTGCTGCGTGAGCGCAATCAAGCGCTGGAGCGCAAGCTCAAGGAACTGGTCGATGTGGCGAGAGCCAACGACACGCTGGCGGATCGCATTCACCGCTTGAGCCAGCGGCTGATTCGCGCGCACACGTTGGCGGAATCGATCGGCGCGGTTGAAACCTCGCTGCGGGAGGATTTTGACGCGATGAATTCAGTCATGGTGCTGTTCCTCGAGGAAGCGCGTGCGCTGGAACCGGACCTGGGCCGATTCTTGCGCATCGCGAGTCCGGTTGACGAGGACATGAAGACTTTTGAATCCTTATTGACGTCGGGAAAGCCGCGTTGCGGCCAGGTCCGCGACGCACAGCGCGACTACCTGTTCGGCTCAGACTCGGTCGCGATCGGCTCCGTGGCGCTCACGCCGCTGGGGCAAAAAGGCGCGCTCGGCATTCTGGCAATCGGCGCCAGCGACGCGGAGCGCTTCCATCCCGGGATGAGCACCGAATTCTTGTTGCGCATCGGCGAGCTCGTGACCTACGCATTGATGCGCTGAAGGCACAAGCGACGATGGGGCCCTCCGAGCGCGAGTGGATGACGCGATTTCTATCGCATCTTGACTTCGAGCGGCGCCTGAGCAGCCATACGGTGTCGGCCTATCGGCATGATTTGCTCACGCTGCTGGCGTTTTGCGAACGCCGCGACGTGAAGCGCTGGGGCGCCTTGAATAATTTTCAAGTTCGCGCCTTTGCGGCCGGCGAGCACGCCGGCGGCATCGCGCCGCGCAGTATCCAGCGGCGCTTGTCGGCGGCGCGGACATTCTACGAATACCTGATGCGCGAAGGCGCCGTGAAGAATAATCCTGCGCTCGATGTGCGCGCGCCGAAAACCAAGAAGCGCCTGCCGGCCACCCTGGACGCTGATCAAATGGGCCGGCTGTTGGACTTTCGCGTGGACGACACCCTCTCGGCGCGCGACAAAGCCATGATGGAACTGTTCTACTCATCGGGCTTGAGACTGAGCGAGTTGGTGGGATTGGATGTAGCGGGCGTGGACCTTCAGGACCGGACGGTGCGGGTGCTCGGCAAGGGCCATAAGACGCGGATCGTCCCCGTCGGCCGCCACGCCATCGCCGCCTTGAAAAAGTGGCTGACGCAGCGCGCCGCGTTGACCCAAAAGAACCCGAGCTCGAGCTCGCCGCACGCAGGTCCCATGTTTGTGGGAAAGACCGGGCGGCCTCTGTCGGTACGAGCGGTGCAACTGCGGGTGGGCACCTGGGCCCGGCGCCAGGGCCTCACCATGCACGTGCACCCGCATATGTTTCGCCATTCCTTTGCGACCCATCTGTTGGAATCCAGCGGGGATTTGCGCGGCGTGCAGGAATTGCTGGGGCATGCCGACATCAGCACCACCCAGGTCTATACACATTTGGATTTTCAGCATCTGGCCAGCGTCTACGACGCTGCGCATCCTCGGGCGCGGCGCCGGCCACGCACGGCTTGAAAGGCCTCTGAGCGGCCCCACCTACTTAAGCTTCATATGAATCACGATCCCGATCGCATCTATGGCACCACCATCCTGGCGGTACGCCGCAACGGCCGCGTCGCGGTCGGCGGCGATGGCCAGGTCACGCTGGGACAAACGGTCGTGAAGTCCAATGCCCGCAAGGTCCGCCGCCTGTACGGCGACAAGGTGTTGGCCGGATTTGCCGGCGGCACGGCGGACGCATTTACCTTGTTCGAGCGCTTCGAGGGCAAGCTGGAGAAATTCGGCAACCTGACCCGCGCGGCGATTGAACTGGCCAAGGACTGGCGCAGCGATCGCAGCCTGCGGCGCCTGGAAGCGCTGCTCTGCGTGGCGGATGCCGACAGCACGTATGTCATCTCGGGCACCGGCGATGTCATCGAGCCGGAGCATGACCTGATCGCCATTGGTTCGGGTGGTGGCTTTGCGCAGGCCGCAGCGCTGGCCTTCATGCAGGGCGACCTTGCAGCGCGCGACATCGTCGAGCGCTCGCTGAATATTGCGGCGGACATTTGCATCTACACCAACCGCAATCTGACGATTGAGGAACTGTAGATCATGTCGCAGATGACCCCGCGTGAAATCGTCGAGGAGCTCGACAAGCACATCGTCGGCCAAAAGGCCGCGAAACGCGCGGTGGCGATTGCCTTGCGCAACCGCTGGCGGCGCCAGCAGGTCGCAGAATCGTTGCGGCCGGAAATCACGCCGAAAAACATCCTCATGATCGGCCCGACCGGTGTCGGCAAAACCGAGATCGCGCGCCGGCTGGCGCGGCTCGCCAAGGCGCCGTTTATCAAGGTTGAGGCGACGAAATTCACTGAAGTTGGCTATGTTGGGCGCGAAGTTGACTCGATCGTCCGCGATCTGGTCGAGATCTCCGTCAAAATGACCCGCGAGGAGGAGATGGCCAAGGTGCGCCATCGCGCCGCCGACAGCGCGGAGGATCGGGTCCTGGATATTTTGCTGCCAAGGCCGGGAGCGGGCTTCTCGGGCGATGCGGGATCACAAGACAACGACACGCGGCAGCGCTTTCGCAAAATGCTGCGCGAAGGCCAGCTGGATGATCGCGAGATCGAAATCGAAGTTCGGGCCCTGCCGGTCGGGGTGGAGATCATGGCGCCTCCCGGCATGGAGGAAATGACCCAGCAGCTGCAGGGCATGTTCCAGAATCTGGGCGGCGGCCGCACCCGCCCGCGCAAACTCAAGATCAAGGAGGCATTGAAACTCTTGGTCGATGAGGAAGCGGCGAAGATGATCAACGAAGAAGAATTGAAACTGCGCGCCGTCGAGAATGCCGAGCAAAACGGCATCGTGTTCATCGACGAGATCGACAAGATCGCGCGCCGTCAGGAAACCATGGGCGCGGACGTGTCGCGCGAAGGCGTGCAGCGCGACCTGCTGCCCTTGGTGGAGGGCTGCACGGTGAACACCAAGTACGGCACCGTGAAGACCGATCACGTTTTGTTCATCGCGTCCGGCGCCTTTCACATGTCGAAGCCCTCGGACCTGATCCCTGAATTGCAGGGCCGCCTGCCCATCCGGGTTGAACTGGAGCCCTTGGTTGTAGGGGACTTCGTGCGCATCCTCACCGAGCCCGATGCCTCGTTGTGCCGCCAGTACACCGCGCTGCTGGCGACCGAAGGCGTGACCCTGGAATTTGCGGACTCCGGCGTGCAGCGGCTCGCCGAAGTAGCCTTCGAGGTCAATGAACGCACCGAGAACATCGGCGCGCGGCGCTTGCACACCGTGATGGAGCGCCTGCTCGAGAGCGTGTCCTTCGATGCCGCGGATCGCAACGGCAGCCGCGTGCTCATCAATCGCGAATACGTCGAGGGCAACCTGGGCGAACTGGTCAAGGATCAGGATTTGTCGCGGTATATCCTGTGAATGCGCCGCCCACGCCGCAGCCCACCGACATCAAGCTGCGCACCGGATCGCGATTGCTCGAGGTGCGGTTCGACGACGGAGCTCATTTCGAGTTGCCCTTCGAGTACTTGCGGGTTTTCTCTCCCTCGGCCGAGGTCAGGGGCCATGGCGGCGGGGAAGGCACGCTGCAGCTCGGTAAGCAAAACGTGGGAATCAGCAGCATTGAACCCGTGGGCAATTACGCCCTGCGCCTGTTCTTCGACGATGGGCACAATACCGGCCTGTATTCCTGGAGCGCTCTGTACCAGCTGGGCAAAGGCCGGGAAGAGAATTGGGCGCGCTATTTGCAGCGCTGCGCGCAACACCAAGAATCTTAAGCAGGCAGCCTGCCTCGAGGCGTAGCCCTTAGGCGGCGCCAAGCTTCCGGCGCCAGTCGGCTACAATGCCCCCTTCAGGATTGAAGGGGACCCATGGCTGACTCCGATCGCACAGTGGACTTTGGCTTTGAACAGGTCGCAGCGGCCGATAAGGCCTCACGCGTGCGCTCGGTATTTGAGAGTGTCGCTGCGCGCTACGATGTCATGAATGACCTGATGTCGTTCGGCGCGCATCGGTTGTGGAAGCACTTCACGCTGTCCTTGACGGGCTTGCGCCCCGGCCAGTACGCCCTGGACGTTGCCGGGGGCACCGGCGACCTCGCCGCCGGATTGCTTCGGCAAGTGGGCAAGGCGGGACGTGTCGTGCTGTCGGATGTGAATCCGGCCATGCTGGACATCGGCCGCGACCGCCTGCTCGATGCGGGGCACGTGGGCAATGTCGAATGCATCGTTGCCGATGCCGAGCGTCTGCCCTTCGAGGACAACGCCTTTCACTGCGTCACCATCGGCTTCGGCCTGCGCAACGTCACCGACAAGGCGGCGGCGCTCAAATCCATGCACCGCGTCCTGAAACCCGGCGGACAATTATTGATCTTGGAGTTTTCGACACCCGTGGCGCCGGGCTTGAAACCGCTTTACGACGCCTATTCCTTCAAGGTACTGCCGCTCTTGGGACGCCTGGTCGCGCATGACGCGGATAGTTACCGCTATCTCGCGGAATCCATCCGCATGCACCCCGATCAAGAGACCCTGCTCGAGATGCTGCGGCACGCCGGGTTCGCGCAAACGCGCTATCACAACTTGAGCGGCGGCATCGTGGCCGTGCATCGCGGCTTCAAGATCTGATGCCCGCGACTTCCGCCTGGTTGGCATCGGCCGAAGCTGCGTTCAATCGAAACATTGCGGTGTCGAGCCAGGCGGCGGCACTGGCCAAGCGCTTGGAAGGCACCAGCCTGCAAGTCGACGTCGACGGCATCACCCGCGTGCGCGCCTCATGTTTCCAAGGCCGGCTCGCATTGCTTGCCGGTGAGGATGCGCCGGCCGATGCGGTCATTTCGGGATCTGCGCCGGCGCTGCTGCAAATGCTGAGAGGCGGCGGGGCGGCTTCCGCGCAAGTCAAATCATCCGTGCAAATTCGCGGCGATGCCGAGATCGCCAATTTGTATCGTGAACTGTTCACGGCCGCGCGCCCGGACCTGGAAGAAGAATTGTCGCGTTGGGTGGGCGATTTGCCGGCGCGGCATCTGTCCCAGCTGGCGAAGAGCGTGAGGACTTGGGCGCGCCGCGCCAGGCGCACTGCGGGTGAAAATATCGCCGAGTATCTGCAGGAAGAAGGCCGCGATCTCGTCACCCGGCCTGAAATGGAAGAATTCCTGCGCGGCGTCGATGCCGTGCGCGACGGCGTCGAGCGAATCGAGGCGCGGCTCAAGGGGCTGGAGCAGCGTGTAAAGGGTGGCGGTGTGACGGGCAGCAGCGTGACGGGCGGCGGCAGCAGCGCGAAGGACCCGTTGTGATGCGCCTGCGAGTCCTTGCGCGTCTGTTGCAAATACAGCGGGCGCTGGTGCGGCACCGGCTGGACGAGTTCGTGCGTGCGACCCACGTGTACCGGCCGTTGCGCTATCTCTATTATTTCTCGCCGTGGACTTGGTTTCAGCGCCGCATCGGCGGCTCGCGTGCCGAGCGATTGCGTCTGGCTCTCGAGGAGTTGGGTCCGATATTCGTGAAATTCGGCCAGGCCCTCTCGACGCGCCGCGATCTGCTGCCCGTCGATGTCGCCGATGAATTGGTGAAATTGCAGGACAGGGTGCCGCCGTTTTCCGGCGACATTGCCATGGCGATGATCGAGAAGACTTTCGGCAGGCCGCTTGACGAAATATTCGGCAGCTTCGAGCCCATTCCCCTCGCCGCGGCATCCATTGCGCAGGTGCATGCGGCAGTTTTAAAGAACGGCGATGACGTCGTGGTCAAGGTACTGCGTCCGGGCATGCGCGAAGTCATCGATCTTGATCTCGAAGTATTGGACGCACTCGCCGGGCTCGCAGATGAGTATTGGGTCGAAGCGCGCCCCGTGAGGCCGATCGAGGTGGTGCGCGAATACCGCAAGACCGTGACCGATGAATTGGACCTGATGCGCGAGGCCGGCAACGCGTCGCAACTGAAGCGCAATTTTGCCGGCTCGCCGCTTCTGTACGTGCCGCAGATCCACTGGGACTATTGCCGCCAGAACGTCATGGTGATGGAGCGCATCCGCGGGGTCATCGTCAGCCAGGTCGAGGAATTGCGCGCGTGCGGCACGGACATCGCAAAGCTCGCCGAGAACGGCGTCGAGATATTTTTCACGCAGGTGTTTCGTCACAATTTTTTTCATGCCGACATGCACCCCGGCAATATTTTTGTTCAGGTCGACGACCCGAAGAATCCGCGCTATGCGGCAGTCGATTTCGGCATCGTCGGCACGTTGCAGCCGCGCGACCAGCACTATCTCGCCGAGAATTTCATGGCTTTTTTCAACCGCGACTATGGCCGGATCGCCCAGTTGCACATCGAAAGCGGCTGGGTGCCCAAGGGCACCCGGGTGGATGAGCTCGAGTCGGCGGTGCGTACTGTCTGCGAACCCATCTACAACAAGCCGCTGAAGGAAATCTCTTTTGCGCAAGTGCTGCTGCGGCTGTTCGAAACCGCGCGGCGTTTCGACATGCAGGTGCAACCGCAGCTCATCCTGCTGCAGAAGACCTTGTTCAATATAGAAGGCTTGGGCAGGCAGTTGTACCCCGAGCTGGATCTGTGGAAGACGGCCCAGCCGGTGTTGCGCGAGTGGATGCGCGAGCGCACCCGCCCGCGCACCATCCTCAAGGAAATTCGCGCTCATTTGCCCGATGCTCTGATGAGCTTGCGGCAGGTACCGCAGATCCTGCAGACCGCCGTGCGCGAGGCGGCGGAGGGCACCGCGCCATCCGTCGAGAAAGGGATCGCGGAATTGCATGCCGAGATGCTTAAGATAGCTACACGGCGCGAAACGGCCGTTGCTGCGGGGGTGCTGTGGCTATCCGGGTTGATTTGGCTGGCCCAAACCACGCAATATCGCTGGTTTGGGGGGCTGCAGATGATCGCAGCCATTTTCCTGTTCGTCAGACTCAAGGTCACGAGGCCGCGGATCGAATGAGAATTCCAATCGAGAGTTCGACCAGCTATCGCGGCCGCAATTCCCGGCCGAATCTGCCCGCACTCACGCTGTTCGTGGCGACGGCTGTCGGCGTGGGCGCGCTGGGCGCGTTATTTTCGCCCGCTATATCGGCCTCGGCGGCGCAGTGGTATGCCATGCTGGCCAAGCCCGCCTGGCTGCCGCCGCAACATTGGTTTGCGCCCGTGTGGACGGGTATGTACGTGCTGATGGGCATCGCTGCGTGGCTCGTTTGGCGTGAGCGCTATCATCGCGGCCGCAGCGCGGCGATTGCCGCCTACGCGGTGCAGCTATTCCTCAATGCCCTGTGGCCGCCGCTGTTCTTTGGCTTGAAAAACATCGACGCAGGTTTGTTCGACATCGTTGCCTTGTGGCTGGCCGTCGGTTGGACCATGCGTGAATTCGCGCGCGTGCGAATCGCCGCCGCCGTCACCTTGGTGCCGTATTTTCTCTGGGTCAGCTTCGCAACCGCGATCAATCTCGGCATCTGGAAATTGAATCCATGATTGTGCACTGTAGGCATAGGATTACGTTGTTTTGCGTTCATGCACCGATCGCGCGGACGAATATTCTCCGGCAACCTGGCCATGCTGCGTCGAGTACGTCACGGCGAGATTCCGGGGCTAAAGTAAACTCTGCCAAGCCCTCTGCGCGCACCTTTTGCGCCGGCCGGGAATTAGCACCCTCCCCCGTGCAATATCAAGCGCGATGTACCCGGCCGCAGCACCTCACGTGGACTCATCATGCCGGTAGACTCATCATGCCGGTAGACCCATCCCGCCGCTTCAGCTCCGCGCACCACGCGACCCCGCGCACGCACCTGCTCTCGAACGGCAGCTATTCGCTGATGTTGACCGCGGCGGGATCCGGGTATAGCCGATGGCGCGACCTCGCCCTCACCCGCTGGCGTGAAGATCCGACCTGCGACCCTTACGGCTACTACGTATTCTTGCGCGATGTATTCAACGGCCATGTATGGTCGGCCGGATATCAGCCCATTGGCCGCGAATCGGAAAATTACGATGTGGCGTTCTTCGAGGATCGCGTGGAAATCAGCCGCAAGGACGGGCCGATCCGCACCATCATGCAGGTGCTGGTATCGAGCGAAGACGATGCCGAGGTACGGCACCTTTCGCTGACCAACGAAGGCCGGAGCGTGCGGGAAATCGAGTTGACCTCTTACGCCGAAGTGGTATTGAGCCAGCCGGCGGCGGATTCCGCACATCCGGCATTTTCAAAAATGTTCGTACAGACTGAGTTCGTCGCCGAACGCGGCGCGCTCCTGGCAACGCGGCGGCCGCGAGAGCCTACGCAAGCTCAGCTGTGGATGGTGCATTTCAGTTCGTTGGAAGGCGAGGCGGTCGGCGGGCTGCAGTTCGAGACCGATCGGGCGCGCTTCATCGGCAGGGGACACGACATTCGCAATGCCGTATCCATCATGGATGCGAGGCCCTTGTCCAATACGGTGGGCACGGTGCTTGATCCCGTATTGTCACTGCGGCGCCGGGTGCGAATTGATCCCGGCGAAACCATCCACATCGCCTTTTGGACCGGCATCGGCGCGAGCCGCGCGCAGGCCCTGAGTTTGGTCGACAAGCTCGGCAGCGAGGCGGCATTTCAGCGCGCGAAGACACTTTCCTGGGCCAAGGCGCAGGTGCAGCTGCGCGATCTGGGCGCCAGCAGCGATGACGCGCAAATGTTCCAAGAGATCGCCGAACGGGTGCTGTATTCCGACCCGTCGCTGCGTGCATCCCGGGAGTTCCTCGACAACAACCAGCTGGGCCAGCCGGCCCTGTGGGCTCTCGGCGTGTCCGGTGATCTGCCGATCGTGTTGGCAGTGCTCACCGGTGAGGCCGACCTCCATGCCGTCAGACAGCTGCTGCGCGCGCATGCCTATTGGCAATCGAAGTATCTATCCGTCGATCTGGTCGTTTTGAATGCGGCCGGACCGGCCGGCGTTGCGGCCGTGCAGACTGCGCTGGATGCCGTCATCCAGGAATCGCAAAAGGTGCGCAATGAAGCCTTGAAGGGCCGCGGCGCGGTCATTCCGTTGCGCGCCGATGCACTCCCGGATGAGCATCGCGATTTTCTGCAAGTTGCGGCGCGTGCGGTATTCGGTTCAGGTAAGGGATCCTTGAGCGAGCAGCTCGGGAGGACTCACGAACGGGGGCCGGCGGCACGCCTGCGCCGCGAGAACAGCGGCGAAGAACTACGCACGCATGCGCCGCACCTGGTACCGACCCTCGAGTATTTCAACGGTCTCGGCGGCTTTGACGCGGGAGCGCGTGAATACGTGGTGGTGCTCGATGACGGCCAATGGACGCCGGCACCCTGGATCAACGTCATTGCCAACGCGCAATTCGGCTTTCTCGCATCCGCCGACGGCTCCGGCAGCACCTGGTCGCTGAACGCGCAGCAGAACCAAATCACGCCTTGGTCGAATGATCCGGTAAGCGATTCGCCCGCCGAGGCGATTTACATCCGCGACGAGAACTCCGGCGATCTTTGGAGCGCGACGCCGCTGCCCATTCGCGAGCGCTCTTCCGTGTATGTCGTCCGCCATGGATTTGGCTACACACGCTCAGAACACACCTCCCACGGCATCTCGCTGACCTTGACGCAATTCGTGCCGCTCGAGGATTCAATCAAGATTTCGCGGCTGAAAATTGTCAATGCCTCCGATGAACCTCGGCAGCTATCGATCACCCACTACTTGGATTGGGTGCTGGGAAACCAGAACAACCGCGCGGCGCCCTTCATCATCACGGCCCTCGACCCGAAGACGCGCGCGCTGCTGGCGCGCAATCCCTGGACGGCGGATTTCCAGTCGCGAGTCGCATTCATGGACATGGCCGGCCGGCAGCAGAGCTTCACCGCCGACCGTACCGAGTTCATCGGGCGCCACGGCACGCTCGCCGAACCGGCTGCTCTGTTAGGACCTCAACCCCTGTCGAGTCGAGTCGGTGGAGGTCTTGATCCCTGCGGCGCCATGCAAACCAAAATCGCATTGAATCCCGGGGAAAGCGCGGATCTGACGCTTCTGATCGGCGAGGAGAGTTCATCCGCTGCGGCCACCGCCCTGATCGAGCGCTACCGCGGCATGGATCTCGGCGCCGTACTGAATGGCGTGACGGATTTTTGGGATCGGACCTTGGGCGTCATTCAAGTCAAGACCCCCGATCGGTCCATGGACATCCTGGTCAATGGCTGGCTGTTGTATCAGACGCTTAGCAGTCGCGTGTGGGGACGCACCGCGTTTTATCAATCGAGCGGCGCCTACGGGTTTCGCGATCAGCTGCAGGATGTCATGGCGCTGTGCGTCTC
Organism: Steroidobacteraceae bacterium; assembly: GCA_035643995.1. Classification (GTDB taxonomy): domain Bacteria; phylum Pseudomonadota; class Gammaproteobacteria; order Steroidobacterales; family Steroidobacteraceae; genus Bog-1198. Next base: position 18,101 of record DASQPK010000089.1, read on the forward strand.
CCAACCGTCCATCACGCGCGAGCATATTTTGAGGGCTGCCGCGCGTCAGTTCACCGAAGGGGACGTGCAACATTGGTGGCTGCCCACCTCCGGTCAGGGCATCAAGAACCGGGTGTCGGACAGCCGAATTTGGCTTCCCTTCGTCGTGGCGCATTATCTTGATGTCACCGGCGATACCGCCGTGCTGGAAGAGCAGGTGCCCTTCTTGGGCGGGGGTCCGCTGGCGCCTGACGCGCTGGAGAGTTTCTCCGCTCCGCCGGCGGTTGCTCCGGCAGCGCTTCTTGAACATTGCGTCCGCGCGCTGGATTCGAGTTTAGGACTTGGTGCACATGGCCTGCCGCTGTTCGGCACGGGTGACTGGAATGACGGCATGAACCGGGTCGGCGTCGCAGGGCGCGGCGAGAGCGTGTGGATGGGCTGGTTCCTGCATACCGCGTTGACGCGCTTTGCGCCCATTGCCGAGGCGCGCGGCGCGGCCGACAAAGCGGCGAATTGGCGCAAGCATGCATTCGCGCTGCAGCAGGCTATCGAGCGCGAAGCCTGGGACGGGGACTGGTATCGGCGCGGCTACTACGATGACGGCACGGTCTTAGGATCGGTATCCAGCGATGAATGCCGGATCGACTCGATCGCGCAATCATGGGCGGTGATATCCGGCGCCGCCGAGCGCAGCCGGGCGCTGCGCGCCATGTCCGCAGTGAACACACAGTTGGTCAGCCGCAGCGATGGCCTGGTGAAATTATTCACGCCGCCCTTTGATCACACCTCGAAGGACCCCGGCTACATCAAGGCCTATCCTCCCGGCCTTCGTGAGAACGGCGGCCAGTACAGCCACGCGGCCATGTGGACGATGCTGGCATTTGCGCTGCTGGGGGATGGCGACAGAGCCGGCGAACTGTTCTCGCTGCTCAATCCCATCAATCACGCCAGTACTCGCGCCGGCATCCATCGCTACAAGGTGGAACCCTATGTGGTGTGCGCCGACGTCTATTCCGCGCCGCCGCACGTCGGCCGCGGCGGGTGGACGTGGTACACCGGCTCGGCCGGCTGGATGTATCGCACGGCCGTGGAAGGGATCTTAGGCATCAACTTGCGGGCCGGGACGCTCGTTGTCGATCCCTGCATTCCGCGCGCATGGGCCGGCTTCGAATTCACCTACAAGTTTGGATCGTCGCGCTATCGCATCACCGTGAAGAATCCCCGCGGCGTCGGCCGGGGAATCACTCAGGCTTCGCTGGACGGCAAGAACTTGAGCGGCGCGGCCTGCGAGATCAACTTGGTGGACGACGGCCGCTACCACTACGGTGAGATTACGCTGGGCTAGGCTTGGGCCAGGCTCAGGCCAGGCGGGGCTAGGATATAGGCTAGGCGCCACCGTCTCCGGATTTTGATTTGAGCGCATCGACCGCCCTGGCCATGATCATCTTGGCCACTGCGCTCGCCGGCACGAACTTGAGCAATCGCAGCGCCAACGCGGGACGCGCAATCAAGAGACCGCCGGCCAATGCACCCAAGGTTCCCAAGCCGCGGCCGCTCATGAGCATTTGCATGGTGCGGCTGCGCGGAAATCCGCCGTATCCCTGGCGCGGCGCCTGATTGTCGCCATATTCGCCGGGCGGTGGATCGAGAATGGAGCGCAGTTCTTCGCGGGATTGCACGAGCTTGGCGTGTATCAGGCTCTTGGCTTGCGCGTCGCGATCTACCATGCCTAGTTCTCGTCCGAGGATAAAATCCGCTCGAGTATCACGCGGTCTTCCTGCCATTCGCGCTTTACGTCGGAGAGCAGCGGTGAGCGGGCTCTGCCTAAGCGGGCGCGGTAAATGACCGCCGCGATCGCAATCAATAAGAAAACCCCGCCCATCCATGCAATGGCGGCTACCCGGTAGGCGGTGTCCCAGGTATACGCCACGACACCGAGACAAAACATGAACACTGCAAACAGCGCGCAAATCGCGGCGATTGCCGCAGCCACCACCTGCGCCGTGATCTCGCGCTGCGCCCTCGCCAGATCCAAGGCGGCCAGCTCGATATAGGCGCCGATATGGCGCATCAGCGCGGGGGCGGCTTTGGGCAGTGACCATAACCCTCGCACTGTCGTGCCTTTAAATCTTAAGAACGTCGCGTCGCTAAAATGCCCACCACCGCACCAACCAGGGCCGCTATGCCGATCGCTTGCCACGGACTTTCGCGGACATAATCATCCGCGGTACTGGCGACATTTTGTGCCTGGCGCCGGATGGTATCAGCGCTGTCCGCAAGACTTTGCTTCGTGGCATCCACTGCTCGCTGTACCTTGCCGCGCACCCGGACGACATCGGCATCCTTCAAATCCGCGATGCGCGCCATGAGGTCTTCAACATCGGAGATCAGATTTTTGATCTCGCCGGAAGCGGCCGATTTGATGTCGTTGATGCCGTCGCTCAAATCATTCTTCACGCGGCGGCCGGTGGCGCGAGCCTGGTCCACCGTGTTGTCGAAATTCGCTTCCATAACATTCTCCTCTCTTGGGTTGGACCGGCGGCTGTCATCACACCACAGCAGTACAACTATGCTGGCGACCCTATGGCGCAGCCATCGGTTCGTCCCGGGCCTGCCTGTAGGATTACCCTCACATGTTAGACTCACCCGCTGCAACGCGGACATTTTACATGAAAATCCTGGGTGAGGAGTTGGGCGAAATCGGGCGGTGGTACCTGGCCCTGCCGCCGATTCTGCTCATTGGCTTCCTCATCGGCCTTTTCTTTCTTGCCGCCGCGGGTCAATCGCGGCTCAACATGGCCAATGAGCGTTTGCACCGCTCGCAGCTCCGTGAACAGGCACTCAACGAGTTCGCCGGCCTCATGACCGATGCCGAATCGGCTCAGCGAGGCTACCTGCTCACCGCAGAGGCAGCCTACCTCAACCCCTATGCCGCTGCGGTTACCAAGATCAGGGGCGCGCTGGACCGATTGCACGATGCCTATGGCGGCGATGACAGCAGCAGTGAGTTTCATGAGCTGCGAATCCTGACGGGGAGGGAACTGGGAGAACTCGAAGACGGCGTCGCGCTGTCCAAAAAGCGCGGCACCGCCCCGGCCGTCATGGTCGGCACCGATGTCGGCAAGCGCACCATGGATTCCATCGTCGCCATCATCGGGTACATGCGCAAAGAGGAGACGGCCGAGGCGGCGGCGGCCAACGCCGAATGGCAGAGGGACTTTCGGCTGTCGCGCTGGGTGTCGGCCGCCGGCGCGATTCTCAACATTGGTCTGGTCTTGCTGGCGGTTCGGCTGGTCTACAGCGACATGCGCCGCCGCGCCCAGCAAGCCGCCGGGCTGCGCGATAAAAAATTGGAACTCGAGCATGAGGTCGACGCCCGAACCCGGGAATTGACCGCGCTGTCGACGCATTTGCAAGGCGTGTCGGAGCAGGAAAAATCCGCGCTGTCGCGCGAGCTTCACGATGAACTGGGCGGCCTCCTTGTCGCCGCGCGCATGGACCTGTCCTGGCTTCAACAGCGGATGCCCACCACGGATCCTGCCATCGAACAGCGCTTCAAGCGCATTCACGATTCTTTGAGCGCCGGGGTCGATCTGAAGCGCCGCGTGGTGGAGGAGCTGCGCCCCACCCTGCTCGACAATATGGGATTGTTTACGGCCTTAAGATGGCAGTTCAAAGAAACCTGCCGCCGTACCGGACTGAACTGCACCGAAACCATTCCAGAAACCGAGATGAGATTCAGCCCCGATGCCGCGATCGGCGTATTTCGCATTGCGCAAGAAGCATTGACCAATATCTTGAAACACGCCGCGGCGAAGTCGGCAGATCTCGCCGTGCTCATCGAGGGAGATACCCTGACGCTGCGTATTACCGATGACGGCAAGGGCATTCCACGCAGCCGCGTCGGCATCAGCACCTCGCACGGCTTGGTCGCGATGCGCCATCGGGTCGCCGGGCTCGGCGGGGTTTGGGATGTGCGCACCCCCAGTTCGGGCGGAACCGTGGTCACGGCCCGGATTCCCCTGGACAGAATGCTGATGCCTGAGGCTGAAGGGGACGAGCCTGCGCTCGCCTCCGTTCCAGCCTTGAAGAAATTTAAATCTTAAGAGACCCGGGCGCGGCCCGAGGCCGATCAATGTTTCGAGAGATGCGCTTCGCAGAGTTCGTGGAGCACTTCCGGAAGGCGCCCGTAGTCGCGGGCCTTGTCCAAGAAATGCGTCGCACCGAGCGCAATGGCCGCGTTTTTGTATTCCGGCAGATCGTAGTTCGTGAGCACGATGATTCGCGGCTTTTGCTGCGTGGTCGCCAGCGCGCGCATGACGCCGAATCCAGTTCCCTGCTTCAAGTGCAGGTCCAGGATGATCACGTCGACCGCGTCGCGCTTGACCGCCGCCAGCGCCGCCGCTTCCGTGTCCGCTGTTCCTATCAACTCGACATCCGAGATTTGGCGGATCGCCTCCGTCAACCGTTCGGTCAAGACTTTAGAGTCCTCGACCAGCAATACCCGCAACGACCGAACCATTAACATGTCGCCCTGTTGAAGCCTAACCCATGTTGAAGCGTGCTCACGATGGTTTACTTACTGAATGAGTCCGTTGCGCAGGGCATAGGATGTGATGTCGGCGTTGGCGGTGAAGCTCATCTTCTCCAGGATCCGGCTTCGGTACGTGCTGACGGTTTTCACACTCAAGCTGAGCTCATTGGCGATATCCGACACACCGCGGCCGGCCGCCAACTTGCAGAAGATTTGGAATTCGCGCGTCGAAAGCCGCGCGTGCAATGGCTTGTCAGGATCACCGTCGAGGTCCGCCACCAAAATTTCGGCGAGCGCCGCACTCACATAGCGCCGCCCCGACAACACCGTGCGCACCGCCTTCATCAATTCTTCGGGAGCGCTGTCCTTCGACAGATAGCCGCTGGCGCCGGCGCGCAGAACGTTCACGGCGTACTGCTGCTCGGGCAATCCGCTCATCACGAGAACTCTGACGCTGGGGTGTCCGGTCTGGATGTGCCTGAGGATATCCAACCCACTGCGATCGGGCATGTGAATATCGAGGAGCACCAAATCCCATTCTGATTCACGCAACGCATCGAGAGTTTCATTGCCGCTGGCGGCCTCGCCCACCGCATTGATGCTCGCGTCGGCCTCGAGAAATTGCTTGAATCCTGCTCGGACCACCGCATGATCGTCTGCGATCAGTACTCTTGACACGTTTGATTCCCCCTACGCTGCTAACTAGGAATTCGCACATTCCTGGCTTTGTGAATACCCGTTCAGCTTGTTATACAGCGTCTTGAGACTGCAGCCCAGAGCATCGGCGGCGCGGCGCTTATTGCCTTTGAAATAATCCAGGGTGGCCTCAATCAGGGAGCGCTCCATATCGTAAATGCGCGATCCGACGCGGATATCCAGGCGCTCGCGATCGCGGGCGTAGCCGATGTTCGCCGCCTGCTCGCCGCTTCCGCCTAAATCCCCGCCCCGGGCAGCGTTCTGAATGAGAGGCGCCAATTCCAGAACGCTGTCGCCGAGAATGAATGCGCGCTCGATGCAATTCTTCAGCTCGCGCACGTTGCCCGGCCAGGAATGCTGCTTGAGCGTCATCCGGGCGTGCGCGGACAAACGCTTCTGCGTCATGGCTTGCGCGTTGAGCTCCGATAGAAAGTGATTCGCCAGCAACTCCACGTCGTCACCACGGCTGCGCAGGGGCGGCAGATCGATCGGAAACACAGCCAGCCTGTACAGCAAGTCTTCGCGCAGTTGCCCGGCTTGCACCGCAGTCAGTGGACAGCGGTTGGTGGCGGCAATGACGCGCACATCGCAGGAGTATTCGATACTCGCCCCGACACGGTAAAATTTGCGGGATTCGAGCACGCGCAACAACCGCGTTTGCATCTCCAGGGGCATCTCGGTGACCTCGTCCAGCAGCAGAGTGCCGCCGTGGGCGCGCTCGAATACCCCCGCGTGTGCGCGTACCGCGCCGGTGAAACTGCCTTTCTCGTAGCCGAATAATTCGGCTTCGATGAGTCCCGGGGGAATGGCGCCGCAATTGATGGCGATGAAGGGCTTGTCGCGGCGCGCACTGCCTTCGTGGATCAACTGCGCCGCCCGTTCCTTGCCGGAGCCGCTTTCGCCGGTCAAGAGAACGCTGGCTTCGGTGGGACCCACCCGCTCAATCAGGCGAAACACCTCCTGCATTGCCGCAGAAGATCCCAGGAAGGATTCTACTGCCGGCATGAGGGGAGGTGGTGCGGGACGCTCAGAAAGACCATAACCGACGGTGTTCATTACAAATCTCCTGCTGGCAGCGCCCGTGTAATCGTTACACGTGGTACAGGACAATTTGTAACCTGTGCGGCTTAAGCTGGCGAGGGCAGAGGGCTGATCCTCGGCTCGGAATTCACGCTGAATCCTGTAGGTGTTTGTCTGACACGCCGCTGTAAGCGTTTGAAAATCAAGCTCCGATTCGGCTTCATAGAACGGCGGCTAACGCTTGAGCCGCGCTCAACCTAAACGTGGCACAAGCTATGCACTCTGAAATGCGGCGCCGCAGCGCCAACAGGTGGTGAATTGCGGCTCGAGCTGCTCGCCGCACTCGCCGCAGGTCCAGGGAGCGCCCGACGGCGCTCTTCCCGCCTCTTCGAGCGCGCGCAAGGCCGCCGATTCGAGCGCATCTTCGACCATAAGCTGCGGCCAGGTCTCCAGCATGGGCAAATCGCCGAGAGCGCCGGCCAAATATTGGTTGCGCAGCTCGCTCTCGATCCCGGCAGCCGTCAGCACATTGCGCGCATGCGCGACCTGCAGAAGGGATGCGGCTCGGAACACTCGCTTCACGGCTCTTCCTGGCGCAACGATTTAGCGCAACGATTTCAAAAACGCAGCGACGTCCTCGCCCCGCTCCAACGCCTCCACCAGCGCCGACCCCACCACGACACCGTCCACATGCGGCGCGAGCCGCGCGACCTGCCGGGCGGAACGAATGCCGAATCCGGCGCACACCGGAACGCCGGAAAGACTCTTCACCCGATCCATGTAGTCGAGCACTTCGGTGGGCACATCGGCGAATTTTCCGTCAGCCGATTTTCCGGTGGTGCCCGTCATGGTCACGGCGTAGACAAATCCCTTCGCTTCGCGGCAGAGCATGGCCAATCGCTCCGGCGGCGTCACCGGCGTCACCATTTGCACCAGGGCCAGACCTTCGGCTTCGAGCGCGCGGTGCAAGTCGCCGCTTTCCTCGAACGGCAAATCCGGAACGATGAAGCCCGCGACCCCGGCGTCGCGCGCGGCGCGCGGCAGCGCCGCGATTCCGAATGCCAGCAGCGGATTTAGGTAGCTCATCAAGAGAATCGGTGCGCTGTGGCGCGGCTCGATGGACTTCAGCTCATCGAGAATCCACGGCAGCGTCACGCCGTCGGCGAGTGCTGCGAAGCTCGCGCGCTGCACGGTGGTGCCATCCGCCATCGGATCGGTGAAGGGAACACCGATCTCGACCACCTCACAGACGCCGGCGACGGCGGCCAGGCTGCCCATGAATTGTCGGCGGCTGGGGAAACCGGCGGTCAAATAGCCCACCAAGGCTGGACGCCCTTTCGCCGCGGCGGATTGAATGGCAGCGGATATGCGCTCGCTGGGCGCAACCATCAGCGCGGTTCTTTCAGTAGTGTGTTCTGCAAAATCGGCATGTCCTTGTCGCCTCGGCCCGAGCAGCCGATGAGAATTTGCGCCCCCGGATTTTTTTCCGCGAAACGCCGCGCGCCAAAAAACGCGTGCGCGCTCTCGATCGCCGGCAGGATGCCCTCGTACCTGGCGCACTCGGCGAGCGCATCCAGAGATTCCGCATCGGTCGCCGACTCGTAACTCACGCGTCCGCTTTGCATGAGGTACGCATGTTCCGGACCGACGCCGGAATAATCGAGCCCTGCCGAAACGGAGTGCGTCTCGCGCACCTGGCCGAATGCGTCCTGCAAAATGAGCGTATAGCTGCCTTGCAAAACGCCCGGCGTGCCGAAGGTCAGCGATGCCGCGTTGTCGCCCAGTCCCGGGCCCCTGCCGCCCGCTTCCACACCGATCAATTTCACGCCGGCGTCGCTTAAGAAAGGGTGGAACAGTCCAATGGCATTCGAGCCGCCGCCGACGCAGGCCACCGCGACGTCGGGCAGGCGTCCCGCCGCTTCCAGCATTTGCGCGCGTGCCTCGCGGCCGATCACCGACTGCAGCTCACGCACCAGGTACGGATAGGGATGCGGCCCGACCGCCGACCCCAGTACGTAGTACGTACCGTCGGGATCGGACACCCAATCGCGCAGCGCTTCGTCGATGGCCGCGCGCAATGTCTGATCCCCGCCGGTCACCGACACCACGGTAGCGCCGAGCAATTTCATGCGATCCACATTGGGCGCCTGCCGCAGGACATCCACCGCCCCCATGTACACCACGCAGGGCATGCCGAGCCGCGCCGCCGCGGCCGCGCTGGCGACGCCATGTTGTCCCGCACCGGTTTCCGCAATGATGCGTTTGGCGCCCAGGCGTTTTGCCAGCAGCGTCTGGCCGACGGCGTTGTTGATCTTATGCGCACCCGTGTGCGCAAGGTCTTCGCGCTTCAGCCACACCTGCGCACCCCAGCGTTTGCTCAACGTGGGCGCGTGCGACAGAGCAGTGGGACGGCCCACCCAGCTCTTGAGCTCGTGTTTGAACTCGGCTTGAAAATCAGGATGGTGCAGGTACCGCTCTATGCCGGCCTGCAGCCGATCGAGCGCGGGCACCAGGGTTTCGGGGACGTAACGGCCCCCGAATGCACCGTAGCGTCCCTTGGCGTCGGGCAATGCTGCCGGGCCGGCAGCGGCGCGTTGCGGTGAACTCACGACTCGCGCTCCATGTACGCGGCGGCGGCGCGCACCGCACGCACGAACTCGTGAATCTTCGCCGGGTCCTTCACGCCGGGCTCCGACTCCACACCGCTGCTCACGTCCACACCGAACGGCCGCACTGCTTGAATGGCTTCGGCCACATTCTGCGCGGACAGGCCGCCCGCCAGAATAACCTCGGTCTGGCGCGCAAGTTCAGCCGCCCGGCCCCAATCGGCGAGCTCACCGATGCCGCTGGAAGGACCTTCGAACAGCATGCGTCCGGGCAAGGGATTCGGCGTTTTGCGGCCGAAACGCACCACGGGCAGTACCTTGATATGCGACGGAATTTTCAGCTCCCGCAAATCCTCGACATCGGTCTGAAAATAATCCGGTTTGAGAATCCGGCAAATCTCGTCGACTTTCATTTGCAAGGGATGCTGTGCCACGGCGATGCGCAGAATTCCCGGCGGCGCCAACGCGGCAAGTTGCGCGGCCTGTCCGGGTGTGACCTGCCGCGGGCTCGGCGCGAAGACGAAGCCGATGGCGTCGACGTTGGCATCCGCTGCCGCGCTGACCGCGTCCGCACCGGTGATACCGCATATCTTGATCCACATCCTGAGGAGTGTAGCCATTTAACTTTCGACTGTCCGCGTCGTTGCCAATATTTCACGAAGCAATTGCGCCGGGTCATCGCGGCTCATGAGCGCCGTGCCGATCAGCGCCAGGCGATAGCCCAAACGCATCATGCGCAGGGCATCGGCTGCGGACGCGACACCGCTCTCCGCCACGGCGGGCCAGTTGCGCGGCAGCTGCGGCGCCAGTGTCTCGAATCGCTCCGGCACAATTTTCAGCGTCTGTAAGTCGCGGCAATTGATGCCGACGAGGATGTTATCCGCCGCGGCTGGAGCTGCGCGATCCCTCGCTCGCACCGCCAGCAGCTCTCGAGCCGCTGCCAGGTCGGCGGCGTCGAATGCTTCCAACAGCACGAACATTCCATGCTCGGCCGCCGCATCCAGCATTGCAGTCATCTGCGGGCGCGACAGCATTCTCACGATCACCAGCACGCCGCCTGCACCGGCGGCGCGTGCCTCCAATACCTGGTAGGGATCGACCAGAAAGTCCTTGCGCATGGCCGGCACCCCCAAAGGGCCAAGCACCCGCGACGCCTGCCGCAAGTGCTCCAGCGATCCGTCGAAGCGGGATGGCTCGGTCAACACCGAGACGGCGGCCGCACCGCCGCGTGCATAGTCGACGACTCTTTTGAGCCAATCGTCGCTGGGCTTGGCGTAGGCACCGGCCGCCGGGGACCTCAGCTTCAATTCCGCGATGACATCGAATCCCGTTTTCGATAGGCGCAGCGGTGCGCTTGGGTCGGCCGCCTTCGCGCGCCGTTGCAAATCATCGAGCGATTCTGTCAGCAGAGCCTGCGTCACGCGCTCCGCGCTCGAGCGCGCCATGTCGTCGAGAAACCCGCTCATGGCGAAAGGCTCATGGCAAACCGCTCATGGCGCGGCCTTCGCATCGTCCGAGTGCTGCGCGAATGCGCGCAGCCGCTGCAGCCACGCCAGCGCTTTGCCGCTGTCCACGACGGCCCGCGCCAGGGCGATGCCGCCCGCAATCGATTGCGCGCGTCCGGCGATCATCAAAGCGAGGCCGCATTGCAACACCAGCGTGTCGAGATGCGGACCCTGATCGCGTCCCTCGAACACGTCGATCAAGGCCGCAAGGTTAGTCCTGGCATCCCCGCCCGCCAGGTCGCGGGCCGTGCAGCGCGCAATGCCGAAATCCTCGGGATTGAGCTCGAGCCGCGTGATTTGCCTGTCCCGCACGTCGAAGGCCACGAAGGAGCCGATGGGCGTGGCTTCGTCCCATCCGCAAGCGCCATGCACCACCCAGCCGCGTTCAATGTGCATGCCCGCCAGCGTGCCGGCCATCAGTTCCGCCGTAGGCGCGTCGTATGCACCGACCAGCAAGAAGCGCGGCGCCGCAGGATTGGTCAATGGCCCGAGCAGGTTGAAAACCGTGCGGATGCCGAGCGCCGCGCGAATGGGTGCCAGCGCCTTCATCGCCGGATGAAAATAGGGTGCGAACAGAAATGTAAATCCAGTGGCGACAAAACATTCTGCGGCGCGATTCTCATCCAGGGGCAGCCTGAACCCCAAGGCTTCGATCAAGTCCGCGCTGCCGCTGCGGCTCGAGATCGATCGATTGCCATGCTTGACGATGGGCAGCCCGCAGGCGGCGGCCAACAACGCCGCGCCGGTCGACAGGTTCAGGCTTCCGGAGCCATCGCCGCCCGTACCCACGATATCGATGGCATCGAGTGCCGCGGGCAATGCCGGCTTGATGGCCAGCGCGCGCATGGCGCCTGCGAAGCCGCGCACCTCGTCGGCCGTGATGCCCTTGGCGCGCAGCGCCACGAGCAGCGCACCGGCCATGACGGGAGCGAGGTCCGGCGCCGTCAGCGTTTTCAATAAAGATGCGGCCTCCGCTTCGCTCAAGGAGCGCCGCTCCAGAAGGTGCTCCAGAATTTGGCGCGGCGTGCTCAATGGCCGCGCACTCAATGGCGGCGTGCTCATTTGAGGAAATTGCCCATGAGGATCGGACCATCCGGGGTGAGCACGCTTTCGGGATGAAATTGCACGCCCTCGATGCTCAAGGTTCGGTGGCGCACCCCCATGATTTCGCCTTGCGCGGTGCGCGATGTCACTTCGAGCACTGCCGGGATGCTGTCCGGCTCCGCGATCAGCGAGTGATATCGGCCTGCCTCGAAGTCCTGGCGCATGCCGGCATACAGTCCTTTGCCGTCGTGCGCAACCGCCGAGACCTTGCCGTGCATCAGGCGCGACGCTCGGACCACCTTGCCGCCGAATACTTCGACCAGCGACTGATGGCCGAGGCAGACGCCGAAAATCGGAATGCGCCCCGCAAAAGCCTCGATCATTCGCATGGAAATTCCTGCATCGCGCGGGGTGCCGGGCCCGGGTGAAATAACCAAGTGCGTGTGGTCTTGTTGAAGCGCCTGCTCCACGCTGATGGCATCGTTGCGATACACATCGACTTCGGCCCCCAACACCAGAAAGGCTTGCACCAGGTTGTACGTAAAGGAATCGTAGTTATCGATGAGCAAAATCTTGGCGGGCATTTTAGAGCCCCTCAGCCGCGAGTTCGAGCGCGCGCCGCAGCACGGCGCTCTTCGCCATCAACTCATCGTATTCAGCTTGCGGAGAACTGTCGGCGACGATACCGCCGCCCGCCTGGTAACTGTAAGTATCGCCGCGAAACACCAATGTGCGGATCGTGATCGCCTGATCCATGTCGCCGCGCTGGCCGAAATAGCCCACGGTGCCGCCATAGAGCTGGCGGCCCACCGGCTCGAGTTCGTCGATGAGTTCCATGGCGCGCACCTTGGGAGCACCGACCAAGGTGCCGGCGGGGAAGGTCGCCGCGAACAGGTCGAATGCATCCTGCCCCGGTGCCAGCCGGCCCTTCACCCCGCTGACAATGTGCATGATGTGGCTGTAGCGCTCGATCACGCGATAGGGATCCACCGACACCGAACCCGCCACGGCGACGCGCCCCAAGTCATTGCGCGCCAGATCCACCAGCATCACGTGTTCGGCGTTCTCTTTAGGATCCGCACGCAGCTCCGCTTCCAGCGCAGCGTCTTGAGCCTCGTCCGCACCGCGCGGCCGGGATCCGGCGATGGGCCGCAGTTGCGCGTGCCCGTCATGGCACTTCACCAGGGCTTCGGGCGAAGAGCCCACCACGGTGATGTCGCCGAGTTCGCAATAAAACATATAGGGCGAAGGATTCAAAAGCCGCAGCGCACGGTATGCCTCGAACGGCGCGATTTTATGGCGTCCTTCGAATCGCGACGCCAGCACGAGCTGGTAGACGTCGCCGGAGGCGATGTATTCCTGCGCGCGCCGCACGCGAACCGCATGGGCTTCCTGCGTCAGGGAGGGAGTCGCCGGCGAGAATTTTCCCGGTGCAAGTATGCTCGGCACGGCGCCGCGCAGCACCCGGATGACTTCGCGGCGCAGGCTTTGCCGCTCAGCTTCGCTGCCGTCATGCAAGAGGGCGACACCGCGGGTCAGGTGATCGAATACCAACAGCGAGCGCGGGGCGACGTAGTGAGCATGAGGCGTTTCGCTTTGATCCAGGCTTCGGCCGGTGACGCGCTCGAAATAGCGCACCGCATCGTAGGCGGTGTATCCCACGAGTCCGCCCGATAGCGGAACGCCCGGTATCTTTGGGCTGGGGCTGGGCGCGCGCGTCAACGCGAGGCGCAGGACGTTCAAGAACTCCTGCCGGGTGCCCGGCCGCGGCGAATGCACGCCGCCGATGGTCACGCCCGTTGCCTCCACCCGCACTTCCAGACATTCGCCGAAGCCGATGAACGAATAGCGCGCCAGACGCTCGCCCCCCTCGACGCTTTCGAGCAGGAATCTGGGGCGAAAAGGCGCGAGCTTCAAATACGCCGAAACAGGCGTGTCGAGATCGGCGGCGATGTCAAAAGGCGGTTTCATCAACGCATTCCACAGGCAATAAAAAACCCACCACCACTTGGTTAGCGGAGATGGGTTCTGGGTTCACGAAAAATCAAAAAGCTAGACGACCAGGCCACTCCCTACGAGGGACGCCACCACCAGGTGCTGCGAAAGATGAGTGCGGTCGACATGTGAACAGTATCGCCGTACGGGATGCGCAGCGTCAAGGAGCCTGCTCCCTATTTGGATTTCCCCGCCGTTTCGAGGGTTTTCTTGTATTTGCGGGTCAATTCCACGAAGCGGGGAGTCAGTCCGATGTCCTCATAGACCGGATCGCCTTGATCGTCGCGCGAAATCACTTTGGGGCCTCGTACATAAGGCATGGCGGCCGCGATCTCATCGAGTCCGGCGTTCAGCAGGTCGGTCACGATTTCTTCGATCGGCTGGCCGGGAAACAATTCGACCAAGGCATGCAGTCTCGCGGCATCGTCCAGCGGCAGGCGCACCGCATACTCCTTGGCGGTCCTCACCGGGGCCGTTGGCTTCTTCCATCGCTCGAGCAAGGGCTTGAATTTCACGAGTACTCCGCCATACCAGACCACTACGACCGGTTATTATAGACCGCGGGGACATTCCATCAGCGCCCAATCCAGATCCACCAACTCGCCGCACGCCGGCAACTCGCCGCATACCGCGGACGGCCCCGCGGCGGACGGCGGCGGCTGGCGGCGCAACCTATCGGGCGTCTTCGCCTACAGCAGCCGCGCGCTGGCATTGGTCTGGAGCACCAACCGGACCTTGAGCATCAGTCTGGCACTGCTCACGCTGATAGCGGGCGTGCTGCCCGCAGGCATCGCCTACGTGGGCGCTCAAATTGTCGATGCCGTCATTCACGCGGCGGATTTGCATCGGCGCACCGGCACCACGATGCTGACCGATGTGGTGCGTTACGTCGCGCTCGAGGCATTGCTGGTCGCCGCCACGTCCATGGCGCAGCGGGGAATCTCCCTCGCACAGTCGCTGCTTCGCGCGCAGCTGGGCCAGCGGGTCAATGTGATGATTCTGGAAAAGGCGCTGACGCTGGATTTGACCCAATTCGAGGATTCCGAATTTTACGACAAGTTGACGCGCGCGCGCCGCGAAGCTTCCAGCAGGCCGTTGAGCCTGGTGATGCGCACCTTTGCGCTGGGTCAAAATGCGGTGTCGCTGATTTCGTTCGGCGGATTGCTGTTCCGGTTCTCGCCGTGGGCGGTGGTGCTGCTGGTCGTGGCAGGCTTGCCGGCGTTCCTCGCGGAAGCGAAATTCTCCGGCGAAGCCTTCAGGCTGTTCCGCTGGCGCGCGCCCGAGTCGCGCATGCAAATCTATTTGGAGTCGGTACTGGCGCGCGAGGATTACGCGAAAGAGGTCAAGCTCTTCGACTTAGGATCGCGATTCCTGGATCGCTACCGCGAGATTTTCACCCGGCTGTATCGCGAAGACCGCGACCTGACCCTGCGGCGCGACGCCTGGGGCTTTGGTTTGGGGCTGCTGGGAATTGCCTCATTGTATGGCGGCTACGTGTGGATCGCCGCGGAGACGGTGCTGGGCGCCATGACCGTGGGCCAAATGACCATGTACCTGATGTTGTTTCGCCAGGGACAGTCCGCGGTGAGCGCTGCGCTGTCGGCGGTCAGCGGTTTGTACGAAGACAATTTGTATCTGTCGAATCTGTTCGAATATCTGGAGCAGCCCGTCGGCCGCGGCAGCGCCAACGGACACAAGCTCTTGGGGCCCGATCCCGGGGACGGCATTCGCTTCGAGGATGTCGAGTTCGTCTATCCCGGCGCGGCATCGCCGGCGTTGTCGGGCATCGACCTGCACGTGCGCCCGGGCGAGAGCTTGGCTTTGGTGGGACAAAACGGCTCCGGCAAAACCACCTTGATCAAATTGCTGACGCGATTGTACGAGCCCACCCGCGGCCGGATCCTGCTGGATGGCATGGACCTCAAGGCCTGGGATGAGACCGCCTTGCGCCAGCGTATCGGCGTTATTTTCCAGGACTTTGCGCGTTATCAAATGTTGGTGGGTGAGAATATAGGTGCCGGCGACGTTCGCGCCTTCGACGATGAGGCTCGCTGGCGCAGCGCCGCCTCCAAGGGGCTGGCCGCCGAATTCGTCGAACAGCTCCCCGGCGGCTATCACACTCAGCTCGGCAAGTGGTTCAAGGACGGGCGGGAGCTATCGGGCGGCCAATGGCAGAAAATTGCACTGGCACGGGCCTTTATGCGCAGTGAAGCCGATATTCTGGTACTGGATGAGCCCACCGCCGCGATCGACGCGGGCGCGGAAGCGGAGGTTTTCGAGCACTTCCGCGAATTGACGCGCAACCGCATCGCCATTGTCATTTCGCACCGCTTCTCGACGGTGCGCATGACCGACCAAATATTGGTGCTCGAGGAAGGCCGCATCGTCGAGCGCGGCAGCCACGAATCGCTGATGGCGGCCGACGGCCAGTATGCAAAGCTATTCACTTTGCAGGCACGCGGGTATCGTTAGGGAAACATTCAAGGCCAATCATGTTCACCGCAAAAACAATGCGCCTTTCACTGTCCATCGTCACCGCCCTTCTGACGCTGGCCGGCTGTCATCGCGGCACGGCGCAAAGCGAAGCAAGCGCGAGTGCAGGCGCCGGCGCCAACACGGGTGCGGACGCGGACGCAGGCGTCAAGCTGGGGAGCTACCGTGTCGTTCTGCAAACGCCGGGCGGCGAGCTGCCCTTCGGTTTGGATCTGGTGCGCCAAGACTCTCAAGTGGTCGGCTACTTGGTGAATGGCCAAGAACGGCTGCTGCTGAGCGAGGTCAAGATCACCGGCCCCCACCTGGAAATACGCATGCCGGGGTACGAAAACGTACTCACCGCCGAGGCGCACGGCGATCAACTGCAGGGCGAGATTTTCTTGGTCAAGTTACACGATAAGAATCAGCATGTGCCGCTGCACGCCACGCTGGGCCAGAGCTATCGCTTCTTCGCGAGCCCTGCCACCGACAACGCCGACCTGTCCGGGCGATGGGCGGTGACCTTCACCGACGACAGCGGGGCGCCTGAAGTTGCCGTCGGCGAGTTCAATCAGTCGCATGACGCCGTCAGCGGTACCTTCCTGACGGCCACCGGCGATCATCGCTTTCTTGCCGGTCAGGTCAAGGGCGATGACGTGTATCTGTCGACTTTCGACGGTGCGCATGTGTTTCTGTACAAGGCAAAAATCTTGGGCGACGGCAGTCTCGCGGGGGATTTTTGGTCAGGTCTCGCATTCCACGAGAAATGGACCGCCAAGCGCGATGCCGGCGCGCAGCTTCCGGATGCCTATGGGCTGACCGCCATGCGCGCCGGCACCCGGCATTTCGATTTTGCGTTCCCCGACCTGTCGGGCAAGACCGTATCGTCCCAGGATCCGCAATTTCACGGCAAAGTGCTCATCGTGGCGCTCGCGGGGAGCTGGTGCCCGAATTGCCATGACGAAGCGGCATTCTTAGCGCCGCTCTATAAAGACTACCGCGCCAAGGGATTGGAAATCGTCTCGTTGATGTTCGAGCACTTCGGCGATTTCCCGCGCGCGGCCGAGGCCACGCAGCGCTTTCGGCAGCACTACGGCATTGAATACACCACGCTGATCGCCGGCATCTCGGACAAGGATGACGCCGCCAAGAAGCTGCCGATGCTGCAAAGCTTCGTTGCCTTTCCAACGACGATCTTCATCGACCGCAAGGGTAACGTTCGCAAGATCCACACCGGGTATTCCGGTCCTGCCACGGGCGATCACTACAATCAATTCGTCAATGAGGTGAAGACCACGCTCGATCAGTTGCTGGCGGAATCCCAGAAACTCCAAGCAGGCTCCTGATGCCATCCTTCGACGTGGTATCTGAAATCGATACGCATGAATTGACGAACGCCGTCGACCAAGCGGTGCGCGAACTGACGCAGCGCTTCGATTTCAAGGGCACCGATTCCACCTTTGAACTCGAGGAAACCACCGTGACCATGACCGCGCCGGCGGATTTTCAGCTCAAGCAAATGCTGGACATCCTCAAGCTTCGCATCGCCAAGCGAGGCATCGACGTCGCCTGCCTGGACGTGAAGGATCCGGAGGTCAATCTTGCCAGGGCCAAGCAGCTGGTGATTTTGAAGCATGGCATTGATGCCGACGCGGGCCGGAAAGTATCGCGCCTGATCAAGGACTCGAAGCTGAAGGTCCAGGCGCAAGTCCAGGGCGACAAGGTCAGAATAACGGGCAAGAAGCGTGACGACCTGCAAGAGGCCATCGCCTTCCTGCGCAAGGCGGATGTCGGCGTTCCATTGCAGTTCAATAATTTCCGAGACTGACGCAGCCTTGTGCTGCCGGGGTGAACCATGGGTAGCAAAAAATCAACCGCGAGTCGTTTCCTTGCCTGCGTCCTTGCCTTGAGCGGCATGGCCGCCATAGGCCTGGCGGCTTGCGCTTCGGATTCAATCGTAATGACAGGCACCGCGCGGCCGCCCATTGCGCCTTCGGAAGTGCGGATTTATTCGCGCCCGCCGCCCGCGTTCGAGGAGGTCGCGATTCTCAATGCCTCGAAGAGCAGCGCCTTCACCACCGGCGGGCAGAAAACGGTCGATAAAGTGATCGCGGGACTGAAGGAGCAGGCGGCCAAACTGGGCGCAAACGGCGTCATTCTGGAAGGCTTCTCCGACAGCCAAACAGGCTCGGTGGGATCCGGCGTCGGCTCCGACTCCGTTTCCCGCAATTCCGCTGTCGGTGTAGGCGTGGGCGGATCTTTGGGTATCTACAAAAAGACCGGCCACGGCGTTGCCATCTTCGTGCCGCCGGGATCTTAACTCGCCCCCGGGGGTGGCTCTTTCAGCAGGCGCACGAGGCCCAGCAGTTCGTCCCAGCCGGTATCCGACACCGCGCAGTACTGGATATCGCCTTGCTGCCAAAACGCCAGGTGGTAGCCGTTGCGCGTCGTGTTGCTCAGGGTTCGCAGGTTGCCCGCGGACCAGGTAAATACATTGATGACATGCGGGCCGTGCTGGTAAACGACCACCGCTGAACGTTGATGGTCGATGTAGTCGGCGCGTCCGCCGATCAGCTTATAGCCCTGCGATTCGAAATCCGCGACCACCGGCGATACATCGGCGTGACCTGCAAACCACGGTTTCACGGTGTGCCTGTCGGTGGACACGACGTCGATCAAATGTGCCGGCATCAGCGAGCGCACATGAGCGCTCACCAGGTCATTGGTCAACGGACTCAACGCACCGGGCAGCACCAGAAAAAACACCATGGCCGCTGCAATCGCGGCGCCGCCGATGCCGCTGAACGCGCCCGTCCAAAACGAGCGCCCTCGAAAGACCGGAGGCCGTGCGATTCGCGACTTCGCCGGCGGCGCTTCGCCGAGCCTTGAATCGGCCGTGTCTTCCTGATCGAGTGCCCGCAGAATCTGAGCGCGCAGCTTGGGCGGCGCGGCGTCGTAGGAAACGTCCCGGCGCAAGGCGGTGCGCACCTTCTCGAGGTCCTCGAGCAGCGCGCGGCACTCGTTGCAATGATCGGCGTGCCGCTCGATCTCCGCGGCGCAGATCGCGTCGACCTCGCCATCGAAGTAAGCCTGCACCCGAAGCGATTCAGCGCACTGCACGCGGCTCTCCTTCCACTTCCCGCACCCATTTGGCCTTGAGGGCGGCGCGCGAACGCGCCAGGCGGGACATTACCGTGCCGATCGGCACATGGGTGACAGCGGCAATCTGCGCATAGTCCATCTCCTCGATTTCACGCAACATCAATACGGTGCGGTGCTCCTCCGGCAGCGAGGCCAAGAGCCGTTCGAGCACCTTTTTCTGATCCGACAGGATCGAATCGCTCTCCGGATCGGGCGTAGTCGCTACCATCGCGTGTCCATCGACCTCATCGTTTTCCTCCGGCAAGGGCACCAAGGCGCGCCGCTGCTGCTGTTTGGCGGCCGTGAAATGGCAGTTGCGCACGATAGCCAGGAGCCATGCCTTCGCATCGGAGCCGCGCAGCGCGTCGAAGCCGCGAAAGGCGCGCAACACCGCCTCCTGCACCACGTCATCGGCATCGCCGGGTGCGTAGCACAGCCACCGCGCAAACCGGTAGGCAGCGTCGAGATGAGGCAAAACCTGCTCCTCGAATCGAGCGCGTTTGTCATCCATCCTGTTAAGACTCACGGCGGGTCTACTTTATTCCCAACAGCAGGGATTCTTTGATCGGTATGAAGCGGCTTGCGGCGCGAATCAGGCTTCCCGCCGACAGTTCCTGCACGCCATAGACTTCGACCGATAGCGTATGCCTTTCCCGGATCTTGTGCACCAGCAGGTCGAAATCGCCGTCACCCGTGGCCAGCACCACCACATCGGCGTGCGGCGCGTACTCGATGACCTCCAGGGTGATGCCGACGTCCCAGTCGCCTTTGGCGGATCCATCCCTGCGCCGAATGAAGGGCTTCAGTTTCACCTCGAATCCTATGGCGCGAAGTATGTTTTGAAACTGCCTCTGTTTCTCGTCATCGCGGTCGGTCGCAAATGCGATCGCCTTCACCACTTTTCTGTTCTTGGTGGCCTCGGCCCAAAACTGGTTGTAGTCGAAGTGACGCGAGAACTGCTGCCGCGTCGTGTAATAAATGTTCTGAACATCGACGAAAATGGCAACGGATTCCAATTCGCCCTCGCTCACGGAATGGACGATCGCGAGCAGTATAGCGCTGCAATCGCGTATCCTAATGGCATAACGATAGGGGTATTTTAGGTGATTCGAACTCTTCGGCTGCCGGCGGCTGTTGCAATCCTGCTGGCCATTCAAGCATGCCCGGCCTGGGCACAACGTCCCTTCCTGTCGGAATCGCAGTGGTCGAACTTGCGCGACGAAGCCGGCGGCACGGCCCCGTACGAAAATCTGCGAGCCTTGACCCGCCTGCACCGCGTTCCCGCGACGCCTGAGTTCGATCAGGCTGCCAATTTCATTCTCGAGCGCGCGAAGGAATATGGATTGCAGGATGCCCATGCCGAGCAATTTCCGATCGACGGAAAAATTCACTACGGACTGATGCGTTCGCATATTGCTTGGACGGTCGAAGGCGCGCGTCTCTGGCAGATCGAGCCGCAGCACACGGTGCTCGGCGATTGGTCGACCGATCCCATCCGGCTTGCGGACTACAGCCACAGCGCCGATGTGCAAGCAGCTCTCGTCGATGTGGGTGCGGGTAGCGCGGACAGCGACTATGCCGCCAAGGATGTGCGCGGCAAGTTCGTTCTGGCGGATGGCGTGCTCTCGAGCGTGCAACGCTTAGGGGTGGCTAAATATGGCGCGGCCGGCATCGTCAGTGACATGCCGAATCAGACTACCGCTTGGTCCGGCCTCGACACGAGCATCGTGCGCTGGGGGCATCTGGACGGCTCGCTGCCGCAGGGGTTTGCCTTCATGGTATCGCGCGCCACGGCGGCCGGCTTGCGCGCGCAAATGATCGCAGGGACTCCTGTCGTGCTCGGCGCCCACGTCAAGGCCGAAGTGGGGCCCGGGCACTGGACGGTCGTGACTGCGACGATTCCGGGGACCTCCAGCGGCGCCGGAGAAGTCGTGTTCAGCTGCCATCTCGACCATCAACGGCCCGGCGCCAACGACAACGGCAGCGGGTGCGTCACGATTCTCGAATCGGCGCGAGTGCTCAATCGCTTGATCGGCAGCGGCGCCTTACCGCGTCCGAGCCGCACCTTGAGATTCATTTGGGGGCCCGAAGTCGAAGGCACCATGGCTTTTTTGAGCCGGCATCCGGACATCATGCGATCGATGCGCGCCGATGTTCACATGGACATGGTGGGCGGCGATCCGTTCAAGAACAAATCCGTGTTGCATGTGACGGAGACGCCCTGGTCGCTGCCCACCTTCATCACCGATATCGGCGATGCCTTTGCCGAGACCATTCGCGATGCCGCGGCCGTTTATACCGAGGACGGCAGCCATGAGGGTGCGGCCGTGGTCGAAAATCGCGATGGCGCGCCCGGTACGCGCAATGCGTTCTTTGTCGACGAAACTCCCTATGCGGAAGGCAGCGATCACGATGACTACGATTCATCGACCATCGCCGTGCCGTCGCTGTACTTGCGAGACTGGCCGGACATCTACATTCACACCGATCACGACACATTGGAGCAGATCGACGCGACGAAGCTGCGCCGTGTCGCGCTCCTGGGTGCGGCCTCGGGCTATAGTTTCGCCAGCCTCGATGCCGCCCAGTCTTCCTCGGTTCTGCCCTTTTTGGCGGCGCGGGCGCAACAGCGCCTGGCCAAGGGGTTTGAGCGCGCGCAACGGCTTGCGCAAGACACCAATCTGCCGGCGAACGAGGCCGCGTTCGAGGCCCACAACCTGATTGCTCAAATGCTTCGCCGCGACCAGGCTGCGCTTCAGTCTTTCGCCGTCTTTACGCAGAGCCATCCGCAGGAACTCGCGGCAACCTTGGGCGCGCTCAAGGCGCAAGCGGCGGCCTCGAGCCGCTGGATCGACCTGATCGCCGCGAAGCGGGGCGTTCACGGATCCGCGGCGGCGCCGGCGTGGCATGCGACTGCACAGAGCGCGCGCACGCCTAAGCGCATCGGCGAATTCGGCCCTCTTATGTTTCAAAATGACGATGTGCTGCTCGATCGTCTGGGTCTTGAGCGGGTCAGTAAGATCAAGCTGCTGAGCGCCGCCTCGAGCCGCCTGCTCAATGCGCAGGACAGCGGCGCCATCTATGCCTATGAGATCGTCAATTTCGTGGACGGCAAAAGATCGGTGGCAGATATCCGAGACGCGGTGGCCGGGGAATTCGGGCCTATTCCGTTAGGAGTCGTCAGCGATTATTTGCAGGCCTGTGAAGAGGCGAAAATCATCGCTTTCAAGTAAAAGGTCCCATAGCCTCACGCGGAACAGACGGGCTCAGGGTGCCGGCGGCGGTGGAGTGGCCTTGCCGCGCTGCATGCCCTTTGAATAGATCACCGTGCCGTCGAGCTTGACGATGATGGCATCGATGTCGTCGATGCGATTGTAAATTTCCATGGCCTTCTCCGGCCCCAGCACGAACGCCGTCTTGGACAGGCCATCCGTGCGGGTCGCGTACGGGCCAATCACGGTCGCGCTGCGAACCTTGCTGGCCGAATGGCCGGTGTGCGGATCGATGATGTGGTGGTAGCGAACGCCGCCTTCGTCGAAGAATCGCTCATAGTCGCCGGAGGTGGAGATTGCCGCATCCACCAGCGGAATACTCGCAATCACCTCGCCCTCACCCTTGCGCGGATTGCGGATGCCCACCATCCAGGGCTTGCCGAAGCGATCGCCGAGGATGCGGCTATCGCCGCCGGCGGACACATAGGCGCGCGTAAACCCGCGCGCTTTCAAGACATCGATGCCGCAATCCACCGAATAGCCCTTGGCGATGCCGCCCAAATCGATGCGCACGCCCTTCTGCGAGAACTGCACGGTCCGGTTCTTCGCATCGAGGATCACGTGCCGATAATCCACCGCAGGCAATGCTTTGGCGATTTGCGCCTCGTCCGGACGGATATGCTTCGGAAAATTGTACATGTAGCCGACGCTGGCATAGGTGATGTCGAAGGCGCCGTCGGTGATCACCGAGTACTCTTTCGCCTTGACCAGCAGGTCGAACAATTCCTTGCTGAGGTGCATCGGGCCGTCGGCCGCGCGTGCATTGACCAGGGACACTTCACTGGTCGGCTTGTACGTGCTCATGGACTCATCGATGTGGCGCATCTCATCGAGCACGGCATCGATGGCCGCTTCGGCCTTAGCCCGCTCCTCCGACCATATTTCCACCGTGATGCGCGTGCCCATGATGCCGTCGGTAACGCGGTTTACCCACTCGGCATGTGCGGGAACGGCAGCGGCCAGAGTTGCGGCAGCTGTGAAACACACTGCGCTCATCATTCCTTTAAATTTCATGCCGCAAGCCTAGCGGGTTTTGCGCGTGATCGCGCGCCGCCATTGCATGACGACAAGAGCGCTGCCGATCATGCCGCCCAAGTGGGCGAAATGCGCAATGCCCGAAAGGCTTCCGGTAACGCCGAGAAAAAGTTCGATTCCGGCGTAAATCGTAGCGAACAGCCACGCCGGCATCGGGATCGGCGGAATCAAGGGCACGACCTTGCGGGTGGGAAACATCAGCGCGTAAGCCAGCAGCAAACCAAACACCCCACCGGAGGCGCCAATGGTCGGCGCCGGCGGCGCACCGAACAGCATGGGTATGAAGAGCTGAGTGAGCGCCGCAGTGACCACCGAGGCGAAGTAGCAGGCGAGCAGCCGCTTCGGTCCCACGTAGCGCTCGATTTCCGCGCCGAACATCCACAGGCCCAGCATGTTGAATCCAATGTGGGTGACATTCCCGTGCAAGAATGCATAGCTGATGATCTGCCAGGGCTGAAAATAGACTTTGCCGTCGATGGGTTGCAGCGGCCACAATGCCAATAGTTCCTCGATTCGAGCCGGCGATTGGCCCTGCAGCAGGAATACCAATACGTTCGCACCGATCAAGATGATGACTGCGGAAATTTTCATGATAGCAATGCATTCTAACCCGTCATGAACGCGCATCCCCTGAAAACCGTCTTCTTGGACTATGACACCGTTTCCAACGGTGATCTCGATACGACCCGGCTGCGCGCGGCGGCCGGCGAACTGGTTCTGTACGAGTCGAACGAATCGAAGATTGCCGAGCGCATTCACGATGCCGATGTCGCGCTGCTCAACAAATTGGAATTGACCCGCGAGCTGCTGTTTGGCGCCCCGCGCTTGAAATTGGTCGCGCTCGCCGCCACGGGCACCAACAACGTCGACCTGATCGCCGCACGCGATCGCGGCATCGCCGTCTGCAACGTGCGTGCTTATTGCACGGCCTCGGTGGTGCAGCAGGTGTGGGGATTGATACTGAGCCTCACTCAGCATGTGTGCGAATTTTCGCGCCTGTCCAAGGACGGCTCGTGGGCGCGGGATGAAGCCGGCACCGTGTTTTCTCAGCCCATCCGCGAACTGAGTGGCCGCATCTTCGGCGTGGTCGGCTGGGGCGAACTGGGCCGGGGAGCCGCGCGCGTGGCCGAAACCTTCGGCATGCGAGTCGCGATTGCCAACCGTGCGGGCGAGCCACCCCAAGCCGGCCGCATGGACCTCGATGAGCTGCTGGCCAAGGCGGACATCGTTTCGTTGCACTGCCCGCTTAACCTAGCAACGCGCGGTCTCATCGGCGCGCGCGAATTGGCGCTGATGAAGCCCGATGCCCTGCTGATCAATACCGCGCGCGGCGCATTGATCGACAGCGCGGCGCTGGCCGCGGCGCTCAAAGCCGGCAGACTCGGCGGAGCGGGAATCGATGTCCTGCCCCAGGAACCGCCCTTGGACGGCGACCCGCTCCTCGACAGCAAAATCCCGAATCTATTGGTGACGCCTCACATCGCCTGGGCGGCGCGCGAAGCGCGGCAACGCTGCATCGATGAGATGGCGGCCAATATCCGCGATTTCCGCGACGGAGGCCGTCGCGGGCGCGTGGTGTAGGGAGAGGCGATTAACCCCGGTTGGCTTTTTTCTCGCGCTTCAATGCACGCTTCTCTTCCAACGTCTTGGCCGGTTTCTTCTTGTCCTCTTTCTTTCGATCCATGCCCTTGCCCATGATCCACTCCTCTAAGGTTGGTCAACCACTAATCTTTCGCGCGCCGGCGGGCCGTTATTTTCGGCTTCACAGGCCTGCCTTCCCTTAGGCTAGCACCCGGATGACGGCCAATCGTGGCGCGCGGCGGCTTCGGCGGCTTCTCGCTCACCCGGCTGATGCGCAACTCTCGGCCCGCCACACGCACCTTCTGCAATTCTTTGAATATCGGCTTCGGCATGCCCTCAGGCAAGTCCACGTAGCTATGATCTTCGCGAATATCCACGCGCCCAATGTGCACACCCTCGATCCCCGACTCGTTGGCAATGGCGCCAACAATGTTGCCGGGCTTGATCCCATGTACTGACCCTACTTCGATGCGAAAAGTTTCCATCTGCGAAGGACCCGGCCTGCGCGGCGGCTCCGCAGTCGACTCGTCGCGTTGCGAAGGACGCTGCCGTTCTGTGGGCGCGCGATCGCCGGGCCGCTCGCGGTCTCTGGGTCTGTCGCGCTCGGGAGGCGGTCTATGGCGTTCCACGCTCCGCGTTTCCTCACGGCGCGGCGCGCGCTCCTCGCGATCGCGATCGAAACCTCGAGTGCTGGGCGGAGCGGCCTCCGCCGGGCGCTCCGGTTTTCCCGCGAGCAGCAGCGGCGTGGCTCCCTGCGACAGCGCGGCCAGCGCCGCGGCAATATCCATCAGCGGCAGGCCGGACTCCGCTTCCATCTGCTCCAGCACCGGCCGGTAAAGATTGCCCTCGCCCTTGGCGATGGTCTCGGTGATGCGTTGTTTGAACTTGGCAATTCGCAACGTATTGACGGCGTCGACGCTGGGCAGGTTCATGGGTTCGATCACCTGCCGCGTGGCGCGCTCGATGGCGCGCAGCATATTGCGCTCGCGCGGGGCGATGAACAGAATGGCCTCGCCCTTGCGGCCGGCTCTGCCCGTGCGCCCGATGCGATGAACATAGGACTCGGTGTCGTACGGGACATCGTAGTTCAGTACATGTGAGATGCGTTCGACGTCCAGGCCGCGGGCGGCGACGTCGGTGGCGACCACGATGTCGATCTGCCCGGCTTTTAAGCGGGCAACCGTGCGTTCTCGCAGCGGCTGCGGAATGTCGCCGTTGAGCGGCGCGGCCGCAAAGCCGCGCGCCTCGAGTTTTTCCGCCAGTTCCACGGTGGCGTGCTTGGTGCGCGTAAACACCAGCATGCCGTCGAAGGTTTCGGCTTCCAGAATGCGCGTCAGCGCATCCAGCTTGTGCATGCCGCTGACCATCCAATAGCGCTGGCGGATATTGGTCGCTGTGCTGGTCTTGCTCTTGATGGTCACTTCCACCGGCGTGCGCAGGTGCTTCGCCGCGATGCGGCGGATCGGCGCAGGAATGGTCGCCGAGAACAGCGCGACCTGCCGCTGCGGCGGCGTCTGTTCGAGGATGCTTTCAACGGCATCGATGAAGCCCATGCGCAACATCTCATCGGCCTCATCCAGTACCAGCAGGGTCAGGCCCGTGAGCTTCAAGGTGCCGCGATTCATATGATCGATGACACGCCCGGGCGTACCCACCACCACATGCACGCCGCGCCGCAATGCATTGAGCTGAGGCTGGTAGCTTTGGCCGCCATAGATCGGCAGCACATGAAATCCCTTCAAGTGGGCCGCATAGCGCAGAAAGGCCTCCGACACTTGCAGGGCCAGTTCGCGCGTGGGGACCAGCACCAACACCTGGGGCTCATGCCGTGTCAGGTCGATTTTGGTGAGTGCGGGGAGCGCGAAGGCGGCGGTCTTGCCGGTGCCGGTTTGCGCCTGGCCCAACATGTCCTGGCCGGACAAGAGCACCGGAATGGTCTGAGCTTGAATCGGCGATGGCGACTCATAGCCGACATCGGCGAGCGCGCGCAGCACGGCATCCGATAGATTCAGATCACGGAAACTCGCCGTATTTTCAATCGAGTCTGCCGGGACTGCGCTCATAAGAAATGCCTTCGGATGGACCGCTAAGTCTAGCGGTTTAAGCGCGTATTGCTACCATAGTCGCCATGGGACGCATATTCGAAGTCAGAAAACACGCCATGTTCGCCCGTTGGAACCGCATGGCCAAGCAATTCACGCGGGTCGCCAAAGACATCGCGATGGCGGTCCACGCCGGCGGCGCCGACCCCGCTTCCAACCCGACGCTGCGCCGCGTGCTGCAAAATGCGCGTGCCGTCAACATGCCGAAGGACAAGACCGACGCCGCGATTCGCCGCGCCTCAGGCAAGGATGCGGCCAACTATGCCGAGATTCTGTACGAAGGATATGCACCGCATGGCGTTGCGCTCCTGGTCGAAACCGCCACCGACAACCCCACCCGCACCGTCGCGAGTTTGCGCAATATTTTCATGAAAGGCGCGGGGAACATGGGAACCACCGGCAGCGTCAGCTTTCTGTTCAAGAAAATGGGTGTCTTTCGCGTCGATCCATCCCGCGTCAAAGACCACGATGAGCTCGAACTGGACCTCATCGACTACGGCCTCGAGGAAATGGGCGACAGCACCGGCGAAAAGGGCGAGCCGCAACTTGTGATACGCGGAGTGTTCAACGATTTCGGCAGGCTGCAGGAAGCCTTGGAGCGACGCGGCATCACGCCGCTCTCGGCCGAACACGAATACATCTGCTCCATGCCGATCGAATTGCCGGAGGATCAGGCCAAGGAGGTGCTGGAATTGATCGACAAGCTCGAACAAGACGACGACGTCCAAAAGGTTTTCCACACCCTGGCCTGAAGGTGAAGAAGTCTTAATTCGCTGCGGCCGCGCCGGCGTGCCTTAAGCTTCTTTCATCCTGTCATCGTCACTCCGCCTCTCGCGTTGACCTGCCTTCAGAGTAAGAAAACCCATTGGAGGATGTCATGCGCAGGCTATTTAAATTATTGATCCCTATCAGTATTATTGCCGTGAGTGGTTGCGTCGTGGCGCCTTACGGCTACACCCACAGATACTACGGCCCGCGCGTCGCGGTCGTGGCCCCGGCACCGATTGTGGTGGTGCGGCCGTTCCGCTGATGGCGGGCGTCGTTGCGGTTAAATGATTGCGGGCGGGTGACATAATTGCTTCATGGCAACTCACCCGTTCCGCATCGTCAACGTTTTCACGCAGGGCCAGGGTCCCTTCACCGGCAACCCGCTCTGTGTGTTCGAGGACGGCGCGGGTTTGAGCGATGAGCACATGCAAGCTCTCGCCCGCCAGTTCAATCTCTCCGAGACCACTTTTGTTCTCCCGCCGACGGACATGAAGGCAGGCGCAAATGCGCGCGTGCGAATTTTCACCCCCAGCTATGAAATGGCTTTCGCCGGGCATCCCACGCTCGGCACGGCGCAGATTTGCCGCGCGCTGAAACTGGGCGGCGACTCGCTGGTCTTGGAAATGCAGGCGGGTCTCATCCCAGTGAAAGCAGCGGGAGACCGCTGGACATTGACCGCGCCACCCGCGACCTCGCGCGAACTCGATGTGCCGCGCGAAGCGCTGGCGGCGGCGCTCGGACTTCAGGTTCGCGACATCGGCGAGCGGCCGCTATGGGTCAAGGCCGGCAAGGAACAATTGGTGGTGCCGCTGACCTCCATGGACGCAGTGCGCCGAGCGACCCCGGTGGCGTCGGCCATGGGAGAGATCCGCAGCGAAGACGGACACAGCATGGCTTACGTCTTTTGCTCGAGCGGCCGGGGCGAATCGTTGGCGCGGTTCTTCTTCCCAAGCGGCGGTGCGATACTCGAGGATCCCGCGACCGGCTCGGCGACCGCCAATTTCGGCGCCTGGTGCCTGGCGATGAAGCAAACACAGCCGATTCAGGTGCGAATCTCTCAGGGCGAATTCGTGGGCCGACCCTCCACCCTGTTTCTCGACGTGAACCGCCACGCCCAGGTTTTTGTCGGCGGGGACGTGCTCGAGATCGGCAGAGGTACGATTACGCTTTGATGACGGCGCTCGCCCAATGCATCACCGGCTTGAGCCGCGGCGATACCATCGAAAGCGCCGTGTCGAACTTAACCCATCGCGCCTCCTGGTGCTCCGGGAACCCCAGCTCCGGATTGATCGGTAGATGCACCTGCGTATCGCTGCTGCGCGCGATGTAGTAGCGCGAGATTTTTCCCTTGTTGTACGGACCCGTGTCCATGAAGTCCGTACCCCAATCGAACGCGAGGTTTTCCAGAGTGGTCTCCTCGCGCACCTCGCGCAACGCAGCATCCAAGGGTTGCTCTCCCGGCTCGACCAAGCCCTTCGGAAAATCCCAGTTCCGATAAGCGCGCAATAACAGATACTGCACGTCCGGTCCGGCCACATTCACCACCACCACGCCTGCGGAGAGTCTGCTGGAATGTGCGCGGTCGCCGGGAATACTCAGACTTAAGCTCCTAAGCCGCCGCCGACAGGGGCGCGCGAATGAGGTGATCGAAGGCACTCAAGGAAGCCTTGGCGCCCTCGCCCACCGCGATGACAATCTGCTTGTAGGGAACGACGGTGCAATCCCCGGCGGCGAATACGCCCGGCACCGAGGTCTGTCCCCGTGCATCGACTTCCACTTCGCCGCGCGGCGACAGCTTGACCGTCCCTTTGAGCCAATCGGTATTCGGCAGCAGTCCGATTTGCACGAACACGCCGGCGAGTTCGATGTCGCGCATCACGCCGCTGGAGCGCTCCTTGTACTTGAGGCCGATGACCCGCTGTCCGTCGCCGACCACTTCAGTGGTTTGCGCGCCGGTGATCACCGTCACATTCGCAAGACTCATCAGCTTGCGCGTCAACACCGCATCGGCGCGCAGTTGCGGATCGAACTCGATGAGGGTGACGTGGCTGACGAGGCCGGCAAGATCGATCGCGGCTTCGACGCCGGAATTTCCGCCCCCGACCACGGCGACGCGCTTGCCCTTGAACAGCGGGCCATCGCAGTGCGGACAATAGGCGACGCCGCGGTTGCGATATTCGCGCTCACCGGGCACGTTGATTTCACGCCAGCGTGCACCGGTTGCAATCACCACGGACCGCGCCTTGAGCGAGGCTCCGCTGCTCAGGCGTACTTCGATGAGTTCGCCGGGAACCAAGGCTTCGGCGCGCTGCAAATTCATCACATCGACGTCATAGGTGGTGACATGCTGCTCGAAACCGGAGGCTAATTTGTGGCCTTGGGTCTCCTTCACCGAAAT
Organism: Steroidobacteraceae bacterium; assembly: GCA_035643995.1. GTDB lineage: Bacteria > Pseudomonadota > Gammaproteobacteria > Steroidobacterales > Steroidobacteraceae > Bog-1198. Next base: position 48,249 of record DASQPK010000089.1, read on the forward strand.
GAAATTTTCGATGCCGACCGTATCCAATAACTGTCCGCCGAGACGCTCCGCGGCAATGCCGGTGCGAATGCCCTTGCGCGCGGCATAAATGGCCGCCGCGGCTCCTGCCGGCCCGCCGCCCACCACCAGCACGTCATAGGGTGCTTTCGCGTTCAGCTTTTCGGCCTGGCGCACCGCCGCCCCTGCGTCCAGCTTATGGATGATCTCCTCGAGTTCCATGCGGCCCTGGCCGAAGGGCTCGCCGTTCAGGAACACCGCAGGCACGGCCATCACTTCGCGCCGCGTGACTTCCTCCTGGAACACCGCACCATCGATCATGGTGTGGCGGATCTTCGGATTCAGCGCAGCCATCGCATTCAACGCTTGAACCACGTCCGGACAGCTTTGGCAGGTGAGCGAGACGAAGGTCTCGAAATTGAAGTCGCCGTCGAGATTGCGGATCTGCTCGGCGGTCGCCTCGTCGATCTTCGGCGGATAGCCTCCGGTCTGCAGCAACGCGAGCACCAGAGACGTGAATTCATGGCCCATCGGCACACCCGCAAAGCGCACCTGCGCGGCGGCACCCGGCCGGCGAAGGGCAAAAGAAGGTTTTACCTGGGTCGCGTCGCGCTGCGCATCGACCTTCACGAGGCTTGAAACCGACTCGATGTCATTCAGCAGTTCGAGCATTTCGCGCGATTTGTCGCTGTCATCCAAGGACGCAACGATTTCCACGGGTTGCGAGATCCGCTCCAGGTAACCCTGTAACTGAGTCTTCAGGTTGGTGTCGAGCATGCTGCGCTCCGGTATGCCTTGGTGTAGCTTAAGTTGCGAGGAGTTGCTTGGGAAAACGGCCCGGCGCTTGGCGCCGGACCGTTGACTTTCAGCTCCTGCCGGCTCGCGCTTAGATCTTGCCGACCAGATCGAGCGAGGGCTTGAGCGTATCGGCGCCCGGTGTCCACTTCGCGGGGCACACTTCGCCCGGGTGTGAGGCCACATACTGCGCTGCTTTCACTTTGCGCAGCAATTCCTTCGCATCCCGGCCGATGCCATTGTCGTGCACTTCCATGACCTTGATCTTGCCTTCAGGATCGATCACGAAGGTTCCGCGATAGGCGAGACCCTGCTCCTCGATCAGCACTTCGAAATTGCGCGCGAGCGTTGCGGTCGGATCGCCTACCAGCGGGTACTGCACCTTCTTGATGGTGTCCGAGGTGTCGTGCCACGCCTTGTGGGCGAAGTGCGTGTCGGTGGACACGCCGTAGACTTCCACGCCCAATTTCTTGAATTCGGCATAGTTGTCGGCTAGATCTCCGAGCTCGGTCGGACATACGAAGGTGAAATCGGCGGGGTAGAACACGAACACCGACCACTTGCCCTTGAGGGTTTCGTTTGTCACGGGCACGAACTTGCCGTTGTGATATGCGGTCGCCTTGAATGGCTTGATTTCGGTATTGATCAGAGACATGGAGAACTCCTGGGGCAGGTTTTGAAAACTGAAGGCCATGATAGCAGCGGAATCATCATTAATCATATTGATTGTTATGATGACTTTGATAGACTCTATCTATGGGTACCGATCGATGAATCTCAAGGACCTCAAATATCTGGTGGCGCTCGCGGACACCGGTCATTTCGGCAAGGCGGCCGAGCGCTCGTTCGTCAGCCAGCCGACTCTATCCGCTCAGTTGAAGAAGCTCGAGGAATATCTGGGCGTCAAACTGGTGGAGCGGCAACCGAAGAACATACAGCTCACCGAGGTGGGCAGGCAAATCGTGGTTCGTGCGCGGCGCATGCTGGATGAGGGCGAGGAAATCATCGCGCTGGCGCGCAGCAATACCGACCCTTTCGCCGGGAAACTGAAGGTAGGGCTCATCCCCACCATCGGACCGTATTTGTTGCCGCGCGTCATGCAAAAGATCCGCAAGGCGGTTCCGCAACTAGGGCTCATGCTCTATGAGTACCAAACCGAAGCGCTGCTGAAGCGCCTGCGCGACGGAGAGATTGACCTAGGCATCATGGCGCTGCCCGTGCCGCAGGACGGGCTGGAGTCGCGTGCGCTCTACGAAGAGGCCTTTACCGTGGCACTGCCCAACCATCACCCGCTCGCTGCCAAGACGGCCATCAAGGTGCAGGATCTCAAAGGCCAGACTTTGCTGCTGCTGGAGGACGGGCACTGCCTGCGCGATCAAGCGCTGGAGGTTTGCAGCCGTGTCGATGTGCGCGAGGCCGAGGATTTTCGCGCAACCAGTTTGGAGACGCTGCGCCAGATGGTGGTTGCGGGCTTGGGGATAACATTGCTGCCCGAACTGGCGGTGGAATCGCCGTTCGGATCGCAGCGCGGTTTGACCATTCGGCAATTCAGCAAACCCACACCCTCGCGAAGCGTAGGCGCCGTCTGGCGCAAGTCCAGCACGCGTGAGGCTGCCATCGCGGCGGTGTGCGACGTCATGGGCGGCGTGATGGCGAAAAGGGCCTAAAGGACTCGAGCCTTACGGGGAGGCGGGGGCATTTCGTGACCGCCGTCTCAGACCCGGCAAGCACGTAGGGCCAGATGCCGATCATTTCACATATTGCGCGCGCCCGACCCGGCAAAATGGGCTGTCCAGGAAACATTTGCCATGAATGCCCCCACTATTTCACGAGGAAAGGCCGCGCCCGTTTCGCCGCGCTTCGATCGCAAATTCATCGAAGAGCACAAACTCATTGAACGCTATTTGGAAAACAAATTGCCGTTCAAGGGCGCACGCGATCTTGAACGGTGGTGCCGCGCGCATCCCGATTACTTGAATGAGCTGAACCTGCCGGAACGCGCGCAGGCCAGCCTCAAACTGCTGGAAGCCAGCGGCCGGCCGCAAGAGCTGGGGGAGCCGACGCCCGAGTGGTGGAAAAGCCCATACGTTCTCTTCGGCCTGGGCGCTGTGACTTTCATCAGTCTGGTGGGGTTTTGGGTGCTGGTGGGGAAATATTCATCCCTTCAGGGAAAACTCGAAGACGCCAAGCGCGTGATCAGCCAAGGACCGCTGGTGCAGCCTGCCACGGAAAAAGCCATTCTGGTGTCTCCGGATCATGCACCCGGCCTAAACCGCGCACGCATCACCCTCAGCCGAACCGCGCCGCTGCTGGTGGATGTGCACATCGATCTTGACTACACCCAACAGCTGACGCAATTTCGCCTCTTCGTCGACAAGAAAGATCAGGGCCGCGCGCTGGTGCTCAATAACCTGCTCAAAGATTCGAATGGCGAACTGCGCGTGACACTGAATTCCACCGGCCTCTCTGCCGGCATTTACAATGTGCGAATCGACGCGCTGCCGCCGCGCGGTATTCCGATTCCGATAGGCTGGTTGATACTCGACGTGAAGTAAGCAGCGGGCGCCTCGCCCCTGCCTCAATCGCCGCCCCTGCCTCAATCGTCGCGCCGCGTTCAATCGTCGCGCCGCGCTCAATCGCCGCGCCGCGCTCAATCGCCGCGCCGCGCTCAATCGCCGCGCCGCGCTCAATCGCCTCGCAGCGCTCAATCGTCGCGCAGCGTAACGATGGGCGGCGTGTTGACCACGCTGCGCGTTGCCAGCGTTCCGCTCAATCCGACCAGGACCGTGCCGCACACCAAGCCTGTGACCCACACCCAAGGATCGAGAGTGAACTCGAGCGAGAACAGCCGCCGCGCCAATATCCAACCCACGCCCGTCGCGCCGAAGGCCGCCAAGGTGCCCGACAGAAAGCCGAGCGCCGAAAATTCCGCCGCCACGCCCTGCAGCACGGTGCCGCGGCTTGCGCCCAAGGTTCGCAGCATGGCGCTTTCATAGCGCCGCTCATCGCGCGTCGATTGCACCGCCGCCAGCAGCACCACGATACCCGCCGCGAGGGTGAACAAGAACACATACTGCATCGCGAGCGATGCGCGATCCATGATGCCGCGAATTTGTTTGAGAATCGCATCCGCATCGATTACCGAGATGGTCGGAAACTGCCGCACCAGATCGGCCAGCGACGGGCGCTGCGCCGCCGTGAGATAAAGACTGGTCATATAGGTTCCGGCGGCGCCATCCAGCAGGCCCGGCGGAAACACCAAAAAGAAATTCGGCCGGAAACTATCCCAGCGTATTTTTCGAATGCTGGCCACTTCCACCGTCAGCGGTTCGCCGGCCACATCGAAGCTCAGGTGATCCCCGAGCTTCAGGTGCAGCGCATCCGCATATTCCGAAGAGATGGAAACCAAGGGCTTGCCGGCGTCCGCGGCCGTCCACCATCGGCCGGCCGTCAACTGATTGTCCTCCATCATATCCCTCGACCAGGTCAGGTTCTGTTCACGCTCGACGTAGCCGCGGGCGGAGTCGCCCTGAAATTTCAGCGACTGCGGGGACTGCGCGTTGATGGCGGTGATGCGCGCGCGCACCATGGAGTACATTTGCGGCGCGCCAAATCCGTGAGAGGTCAGGAATTCCTGCAGCTCCTCACGCTGATCGGGTCGAATGTTGACCAGAAAATTGTTCGGCACATCATTCGGCAGACTGCGCCGCCAATCAGCCAGCAAATCGCCGCGAACCACCGCCAGCAGCAGCAACATCATCAACCCCAGGCCGAAGGCAACGATCTGCACCACGCTGCCGGTGCCGCGTCGTGACACGTTGGCAAGGCCATAGCGCCAGGCCACGCCGACGCCGCCGCGCAGGCGGCTGGTCAAGCGCACCAAGGCGTAGCCTGCCAAGGTCAGCACCACACCGACCCCGAGCACGCCGGCCAAGACGCTCAAGACCAGCTCGGTGTCTCGCACCATGCTCCAGAGAATCGCGAACAATGCCGCGAGCGCCAGCAAATAGCTGACGCCATAGCGCAGCGGCGGCGCAGTCACGGTCTTGCGCAATACCCGCGCCGGCGGCGTGCTCTTCAGCTGCAGCAGCGGCGGTAAGGCGAAGCCGATGAGCATGGCGAGCACCGTGACCAGTGCGATCGGCAAGGGCGACAATGAGGCGCGGGGAAGCTCACTGGGGATCAGGCTCTTGAGCAGCCACACCAATCCTGATTGGGCCAGGTAGCCGAGAAGCGTTCCGATGGCGACCGCGAACAATGCCAGCAGCGTCAGTTCAATGATGGAGATCGCGAGCACGAAGGCCTGTGCGGCGCCCATGCACTTCATCAATGCGACAGCGTCGATGTGGCGAGCGGCATAGCGTCGCGCGCCCATGGCAACCGCGACGGCAGCCAGCAACACCGAGGCGAGGCTGGCCAGATTGAGAAATCGGCTGGCGCGGTCGATGGCGGAATTGAGCTGCCGACTGGAGTCCTCGACATCTCTCAATCGTTCTCCCGGCGCTTTGGATCGGCTCAAAAACTCTCGAAAGTCGGCAACTGCCGCCGGACTGCCGGCAAACAGCGCCGCATAGGTGGCACGGCTGCCCTCCTGAACCAGCTGGGTCGAAGCGACGTCGTCAAAATTGAGCAACGCGGCCGGCGCCAGATTGACGAATCCCGTGCTCTGGTCCGGCCGGTAATCGAGAACCTCGGTGACGCGGAAGCTGGCCGTGCCGATGCGCAGGGACGTTCCCAGTTCCAGTTTGAGCTGCGCAATGATACGGGCGTCGATCCAAACCTCGCCGCGGCCGGGCACTTCGGTGGTGGTGCGCGCCACGCCGAAAGGCGCATCGGCAATGCGCACGTGCCCGCGCAAGGGATAGTTCGACGTCACCGCATTCAGTGCCGCCAACTGGCTCAATTCCCCGCTGAAGATGGCCGTGGGAAATGAAAGTACTTGCGCGCTGCGCAGGCCGCGCTTGCGAGCCTCATCGAAATAGCGTGCCGGGATGGGAGTCGGCCCTTCCAGGCGCAAATCCGCGGCCAGCACTTCAGCCGCCTGCGCCCGCACGCCTTGCGAAATGCGGCTGGTGAAGAAACCAACCGCGGTCAGCGACAGAACCGCCACCACCAACGCCAGCAGCAACACAGAGAGCTCGCCCGACTTCAGGTCGCGCCACAGATTGCGTAACGCGAAACGCAGCGCTTGCATCAATTCACCGTCTGCGCGGCGCCGACCGTATGCCCGGCAGCGACCGTGTGCCCGGCATCGAGCTCCAACACGCGATTGCAGCGCTTCGCGAGGCCGCGATCGTGCGTAACCAACACCAACGTGCTGCCGCTGTTGCGATTGAGTTCGAACAGCAGATCGGTGATGCGCTGCCCGGTCGCCGTATCCAAATTGCCCGTAGGCTCATCGGCAAAGAGCACCGCGGGATGGGTCACGAAGGCGCGCGCAATCGCCACGCGCTGCTGCTCGCCCCCTGACAATTGCTTCGGGTAATGCGCCAGGCGCGGCGTCAGTCCCACTTGCGCAAGCGCCGCCGCCGCCGCTTGGCGCGCGTCGCGCCGGCCGCCCAGCTCCAGCGGCAGCATGACGTTTTCGATGGCGGTGAGCGACGGGATAAGATGAAACGACTGGAATACAAAACCGACATGCTTGCCGCGAATCGCCGCCCGTCCGTCTTCGTCGAGTTCCGTCAGGTCGATGCCGGCGATCAACACGCGTCCGGTGCTCGGTGAATCGAGTCCCGCGAGCAACGCCAACAGTGTGGATTTGCCCGCGCCGGAAGCTCCAACGATGGCCAAGGTCTCGCCGGTTCGCACGTTGAGGCTTACATCGGCGAGAATGGTGAG
>DASQPK010000090.1:0-13874 GCA_035643995.1 Steroidobacteraceae bacterium
CCGCTGTACTTACCGAAAAGAATCTTGTCGCCGACTTTGACGTCCAGCGGGCGAATTTCGCCGTTCTCTAATATCTTGCCCTTGCCGACTGCAACCACTTTCCCGAAGATCGGCTTTTCAGTCGCGGTATCCGGGATCACGATGCCACCTGGAGACTTACGCTCCTCCTCTTCTCTTTTCACGATCACGCGGTCATGAAGGGGACGAATCTTCATAAGACAAGACTCCTAATGCTTGAGTTTGGGTTAACAAAGGATAGGTGTTGTTAGCACTCTCCCATCGAGGCTGCTAATCATAGCGGCGAAATATTACGATTCAAGGCCTGAGCCACTTAATTTTTGCTGTGTCGCAGCAATAAAGCGGAGCTGGCGCGCTGGGGGCCCGGCTACTAAAGTGCGCTCATGCAACGCACCCAAGCCACCCTGCTCTCCCTCTTCCTGTTGCTCGGCGCGGCCGGAACAGCCCACGCCAAGCCCTGGTGGATGCGGGGCATTGAATCCAACGAGACTGACTTCCTTCCGCCCGATGTCGCATTCCGGGTTGCCGCGCGCATCGACGGCAGTGCGCTGAAGGTGCGCTGGGTCATTGCCGATGGCTACTATCTGTACAAACAAAAGTTCGAAGTCAAAGCGGAAAGTCCCGATCTTCTGGTCTCTGCCCCGCAGCTGCCTGCGGGAGTGGTGAAAACCGATCCCTACCTCGGTACCCAGGAAATTTATACGCAGCAGGTTGAAGCGGTGGTTCCCTATACCCGGATTGATGCCGGTGCCCACCCGATCCAGATCAAAGTGACCTACCAGGGCTGCGCTGAAGCGGGCCTGTGTTACCCGCCCATCACCAAAGTGCTTTTCCCGAACGCGCAGCCCGCTCTGGTCGCGCCCAATGTTCCGCCCTACCCCTGGGAAAGCATCGCAATCACCGCGGGGGCATTCGCATTTCTGCTGGCAGGGCTGGTGCTGCGCAAGGGACGCAAGCTCGACGTTCCTGCATGAACACCCCAGGGCTGCGCCTCTTGGGCGCTGCATTAGTCGCGCTGCTCGGGATTTGGGCCGGATTGAAGGCTTACTCGGTTCGCCGCGCTCACGAGATCCCCGCCGTCGCGGTGCCGGCGGGCGTGGCCAGTGCGCCCAACCGCTCAGACGGTGCAGCGTCCGAAGCGGCCGTGCCGCATCCTCTCGTTCCGGCCCGGTTGCCTGATTTCTCGCTCAGGGATCTCACCGGCAAATCCATCTCCATCTCGGCATGGAGCGGCAAATCACTCGTGGTCAACTTTTGGGCCACCTGGTGCGCGCCCTGCAGGCGGGAAATACCCCTGCTCAAGACCATTTCGGCCGAATGGGCTGGGCGGGACCTCAAGGTGGTCGGGATCGCCGTGGACTACCCCGATAAGGTCAAGGATTTCGCCGGCCGGTTCAAAATTGACTACCCGGTGCTCATCGGCGATCAAGATGCCTTGGACGTTGCAGCAAAGTTCGGCATGGCTTCGCCGGCCTTCCCCTTCACCGTATTCACCGATCGGCGCGGTGAGGTCGTGGCCTTGTTCCTCGGCGAACTGCACCGGCCCCAGGTCGATTTCATCCTGTCCGAGGTCCAAGATCTCAACCAGGACCGTATCCAGCTGCCCGAAGCTCGGCGTGCCATTGCCGAAGGCCTGCAGGCACTGGCTGAGAAACAGGCAGGTTAAGCGCCTTCCGGCGACGTTCGCCGCCGAAGCTTGCCTTTTCACTTCAATTTCTGGTTATTATCGCGGACCTTTGTAGCGCGACTGCGCGGAAACGGATGCCGAGATGGCGCGGATTTTATTGCTAAATGGCCCGAATTTGAACCTGCTCGGCACTCGCGAGCCCGCCGTTTATGGCACGGCCACTCTGCAAGACATTGAGACGAAGCTCAAGGACTTAAGTGTCGCCCAGGGCCATGAACTGATCGCCTGGCAAAGCAATGCCGAGCACGAGTTGATCGGCAAAATACAGGCGGCGAAGCGCGAAGCGATCGGCTTCGTGATCATCAATCCGGGCGCCTTCACCCACACCAGCATCGCGCTGCGCGACGCCTTCCTGTCCGTGGGTGTGCCGTTCATCGAAATTCACCTGAGCAATGTATTCGCGCGCGAGGCGTTCCGGCATCACTCATATTTGTCCGACATTGCGGTCGGCTGCATTTACGGATTAGGCCCGATTGGCTACGAGCTAGCGCTCCAAGCCGCCATCGCGCGCATAACCCAAAGACCTAAAACGATCGATTCCTAAGGGGTTCGCGGATGGATATTCGCAAGGTAAAGAAGTTGATCGAGTTGCTCGAAGAGTCGGGCATCTCGGAACTTGAGATATCGGAGGGCGAGGAATCGGTGCGCATCAGCCGCCACCCGAGGATGGGCATGCAGGTCGCCGCCACCCAATCGGTCCCTGTCATGCACGCGGCGCCTGCCGGCGCTGCGATGCCGGCCACATCAGCCGGCGAGCGCGCGCCGCGCAACGACGAGCACACGGTCACCTCGCCCATGGTCGGCACCTACTACGCGTCCGCCGCCCCGGGCGCGAAGCCCTTCGTCGAAATCGGCAGCGAAATCAAAGTCGGCCAGATACTTTGCATCATCGAGGCCATGAAGATGATGAACCAGATTGAATCCGACAAGGAAGGCCGGGTTACGGCGATGCTGGCGAAGAACGGTGAGCCTGTCGAGTTCGGTCAACCGCTGTTTATCATTGAATAGCTCAAGATGATCGAAAAAGTCGTCATCGCGAACCGCGGCGAGATCGCTCTTCGCATATTGCGCGCCTGCCGTGAACTCGGCATCAAAACCGTGGCCGTTCACTCCACCGCGGATTTCAACACCAAACATGTGCTGCTCGCCGATGAGACGGTTTGCATCGGCCCCCCGCAATCGGCTCTGTCGTACCTGAATATGCCGGCGATCATCAGTGCGGCGGAAGTCACCGACGCGGTTGCGATTCATCCTGGGTACGGATTTTTATCGGAGAATGCCGATTTCGCGGAGCGCGTCGAGAAAAGCGGATTCATTTTTGTTGGACCCAGGGCGGAAACCATTCGCCTCATGGGCGACAAAGTCTCCGCCATCAAGACCATGAAGGCGGCCGGCGTGCCCTGCGTGCCGGGTTCCGACGGGCCCTTGGGCAAGGATGCGGATGAGAATTTCCGCATTGCCAAGGACATCGGCTACCCCGTGATCATCAAGGCCTCGGGCGGCGGCGGCGGCCGCGGCATGCGCGTGGTGCATTCCGATGCCTCGCTGTTGAATGCCATCGGCGTAACGCAGGCCGAGGCGCTCGCGGCGTTCAGCAACGATCAGGTTTACATGGAAAAATTTCTCGAGAAGCCCCGGCACATTGAATTTCAGATTCTGGCCGACAACTACGGCAACGTCGTGCATCTGGGCGAACGCGATTGCTCCATGCAGAGGCGCCACCAGAAAGTGATCGAAGAGGCGCCCGCGCCCGGGCTCACCGCGAAACAGCGCAAGACCATGGGCGACCGCTGCGCCACGGCCTGCCGCGAAGTCGGATACCGCAATGCGGGCACGCTCGAGTTTTTGTACCAGGACAACGAGTTCTACTTCATCGAAATGAACACGCGCGTTCAGGTCGAGCATCCCGTAACCGAATTGGTCACGGGCATCGACATCGTCAAGGCACAGTTGCTGATTGCCGCCGGCGAACCCCTGCCTTACGGCCAGAACGACATCCAGATCCGCGGGCACGCCGTGGAATGCCGCATCAACGCGGAAGATCCCAAAACTTTCACCCCATCGCCCGGCCCGATCCGGCTGTGGCACTCGCCCGGCGGCCCGGGTATCCGAGTCGACAGCCACGTCTACACCGGCTACAACGTGCCGCCGTTTTACGACTCCATGATCGGCAAGGTCATTGCATACGGCGATACGCGCGACACGGCCATCGCGCGCATGCGCAACGCCCTGGCGGAGATGGTGGTCGAAGGCATCAAGACCAATATCCCGCTGCATCAAGAAATATTCAATCATTCCGCGTTCAAGCAGGGCGGCACCGACATCCACTATTTAGAGCGGCGCTTGGGACTCAAGTAAGAGCCAACCTTTCGGGAGCGGCCATGCGGAAGACTGAGACAGGCTCCCAGGGTGTTGCATCGATGAATTTCTATGAAATCGAATTTCCGCTCGCGACCTTGAGCTCCGAAGCGGTCGAAGCGGCCCTGCTCGAGGTCGGCGCAAGTTCCATCACCTTCGTCGACGGCGGCGACGAGCCGGTGCTCGAGCCCAAGCCCGGGGAAGTGAGATTGTGGAGCGACACACGGGTGCGCGCCTTGTTTCAAGAATCGAGCGACGCGGCGTTGAATCTCGATCGCCTTGCAACCTCGTTGGGGCCCCATGTCACCAAGACCGCCCGCGTGCGCGCGGTGGAAGATCAGGTTTGGGAGCGTGCGTGGCTTCTGGGGTGGAAATCGATGCGCTTCGGACGCCGCCTGTGGGTTTGTCCGCGCGCGGCCGAGGCACCCGAGGACACGCAAGCCATCGTCGTGCGCCTGGACCCGGGACTGGCGTTCGGCACCGGCACGCATCCCACCACGGCACTGTGCCTGCAGATTTTGGATTCGCTGCCCGTCGCGGGCGAAAACGTCATCGATTATGGCTGCGGCTCGGGGATCTTAGGTATTGCCGCACTGAAACTGGGCGCCGCTCACGTGACCGCGGTCGATTTGGATCATCAAGCCCTCCTGGCGACGCGCGACAATGCCATGCGCAACGGCGTCTCGCCGCAAATGACGGTGCAGGGCATCGAAGACGATCTGCAATCCGCCTACTGTGTGATGGCCAACATTCTTGCCGGACCCCTGATCGAATTGGCGCCAAAGTTGACCGCGGTCTGCGAGCCTGAGGGCCACCTGCTTCTATCAGGCTTGTTGAAAACGCAGGCCTACGCAGTAAAGGCGGCATACGCGTCGGGTTTTGATATGGTGCAGGTGGTTGAGCGCGACGAGTGGTGCTGCATCTACGCGCGGAGAGTGACCTAGCTTGTTTACGCAATGTTCCAAATGCGAGACTGTTTTTAGGTTGTCCGCCGATGTACTGCGGGCGGCGGGCGGCCAGGTGCGTTGCGGGAAATGCGGCGAAGTCTTCAATGCATTGGCACACCTTGCCGAGGATCCCAGTGCCTTTACGGTGGGCGAGACCGAAATCGATTTGGAATTTCGCGCCGACAGCATTCTGGAATCCCCGGCACCGATGACACCGCAGCGCGAGGTGCAGACAACCACCGACGACTTTGCGCCGCCGGGAGCGGAGATAGCCCGGCTTCAAATTCTGGACTGGAATGAAAGCGCATCAGCCGATGTGCCGGCCCAGATCGACGATGCGCCTGCCGATGAGGTGGGCGAAACATCGCTGGAATTCACCCTGCCGCCGGGAGAATTGGACCGGATTTTCGTCGCAACCAAGAAGCGCGTATTGCCGCCGCGAAAAATGCCGCCCCTGCCGCCGCACCCGGAGGATGTCGAGGTTTTCAGCGCGGCGGAGCCTCAATCGGTGGCTGAACCGGTTTCTGAGCCGGCGCCTGAGCCGCTTGCCGCGGCGGTACCCGCCGGTTTCGAGGTTCCCGAGGACGTCCGGCGCGAAATGTTGTCCGGCCTCGAATCATCGGCCGACACCGAGGCACCGTTCGAAGCGGAGAGGCCCGTTCGACACGTGAGGCGGCGCGCATCACCCTTCGCACTCACGCCCCAGGAATCCGAACGACCGTTCATCCCGTGGCTCGCCGCGGCGATCGCAGCGGCGCTGCTGTTGGTGGTCCAGGTCGTTCACCAGAATCGCGAGTGGCTTGCTGCGCACACTCCCCTGGGCGGGACGCTGCGCGCTCTTTACTCGACGATGGGTGCACCGGTGTCGCCGCCGGCGAACCTGTCCGCGTACCAGCTCAGGCAATGGGGGGTGACCGGCGATCCCGCGGGCGAGGGCACATTGCGCGTGCGCGCCAGTATCTTGAATATCGCCGCACAACTCGAGCCGTATCCGCTGTTGCGCGTCACCCTCGCCAATCGCTTCGGCGGCAGCATCGGCACGCGCGATTTTGAACCTTTCGAATACCTGGGCAAGCCTATCGTCAAGCTTCTCGCACCCGGCGAGCGGGTGGACGCAACGATGGATATCCTGGATCCGGGCAAGAACGCGGAGGGATTTGAAATCGATGTGTGCCTGCGCGGCGCCGATAAAAAAATTTCGTGTGCCAATGATGCGGCGCCGGCGCAAGCTAAGCGATGAGCGTCAAGATAGGCCCCTACACGTTGCCTTCCAACGTCCTGCTCGCGCCCATGGCCGGCGTGACGGACCGGCCCTTTCGCATTCTGTGCCGCCGTTTTGGCGCAGGACTGGCCGCCTCGGAAATGCTCAGCGCCGACGTGCGGTTGTGGGACACGCCGAAATCGCGCCGCCGCATGGACATTTCAGGCGAGCCCAGCCCTCGGGTGGTGCAGATCGCCGGATTCGATCCGGACATGATGGCCGATGCAGCGCGGCGCAATGTCGATGCCGGTGCGGAAATCATCGACATCAATATGGGCTGTCCGGCAAAAAAAGTGTGCAACCGATTGGCGGGCTCCGCGCTGCTGCAGGACGAAGACCTCGTTGCGCGGATTTTGCGCCGGGTGGTCAAGGCGGTGACGGCACCGGTGACGTTGAAAACGCGCACCGGATGGGACCTTGCGCACAAGAACGGCTTGGCGATAGCAAAAATCGCCGAAGACAGCGGCATTGCCGCGCTGGCAATTCACGGACGCACGCGCACCGATATGTATCAGGGTGATGCCGAACACGAAACCGTGGCTGCCATCAAGGCCAATGTAAAGATTCCCGTCTTTGCAAATGGAGATATCGCTTCCCCGCAGCACGCACGAAGAATTCTTCAGCAGACCGGGTGCGACGGCATCCTGATCGGCAGAGCGGCGCAAGGCAGGCCATGGATCTTCGATGAAGTCAATTTTTTTCTCTCGACGGGAGAAATTCGCGCAGTGCTAGCGCTGGAAAAAGTCCGTGATATTATGCGCGCCCACCTCGAAGACCTGTATGCTTTTTATGGCGATCAAACCGGTGTTCGAGTGGCACGTAAACACTTGGGTTGGTATTTCCGGCAGCACCCAGGACAAGAGGACTTGCGGAATCGGCTCGTTCTGATCGAGACGCCCGCGGAGCAACTGTCTACACTGCTGCAGCATTACGATACGAGTGTCGATCGCGCTGCGTAGGCGCATTTGGAAAACAAAGCAAGATCAACGGGGATTGAACTTAAGGCCATGGTCGCTAAAAAGAAATCGAAATCACGACGCGAGATCGCGCCTGCATTCAATGGGCGCGACTTGAAGGTCAATGGCAAGGGAGTGCCGTTGCGTTCGCAGGCCGAAGAGGCCCTGCAGTGCTACTTTGAAACACTGAACGGCCACAAGCCCGCGCATTTGTACGACCTCGTGCTGCGCGAAGTCGAGGAGCCTCTGTTCAAAGTGGTGATGGGCCATGTGCAGGGCAACCAGAGCCGGGCAGCCACGATCCTCGGCATCAATCGCGGCACATTGCGCAAGAAACTCAAAGAGTTCGGTATCAACGAGTAACGCTTGGTGCTCACGCCCGTACGCCGCGCGCTACTCAGTGTCTCCGATAAGACCGGCATCGTTGAATTCGCACGCGAACTGAAGGAACGCGGCATCGAGCTCTTGTCGACCGGCGGCACCGCCAAGCTGTTGACGAGCCACGGCATCCCGGTCAAAGAAGTCGCCGAGCACACGGGTTTCCCGGAAATCATGGGCGGCCGCGTCAAGACCCTTCATCCGAAGATTCACGGCGGACTGCTCGGCAGGCGCGGGATTGACGAAGCGGTGATGCGCGAGCACAACATCGAACCCATCGACCTGTTGGCCGTGAATCTGTATCCCTTCGCCGCGACCGTCAGCCGGCCCGACTGCACCTACGAGGAAGCGGTCGACAATATCGACATCGGCGGTCCCGCCATGGTGCGTGCCGCTGCCAAGAATCATGCCGCCGTCACGGTCGTGGTGGATCCGGATGATTATCGCGAACTGCTCGATGAACTGGCCGCCAACCAGGGCAGCATCAACCTGAATATGCGACGCAAATTGAGTGCCAAAGCGTTTGCACACACCGCGCAGTACGACGCGATGGTATCCGCGTACTTTACCGGCGCCATCGGCGGCAGCGCGGCGCCCACCTTCCCCGACGATTTGAATCTCTCATTTCGCAAGCACCTCGACCTGCGGTACGGCGAAAATCCGCATCAGCAAGCTGCGTTCTACACGGACCCGCGCGCCATCGGCGCATCCGTGACCCAGGCGAGGCAAATTCAGGGCAAAGAGCTGTCGTTCAACAACATCGCCGACAGCGATACCGCGCTCGAATGCGTACGTCAATTCGACACGGCGGGGTGCGTCATCGTCAAACACGCCAATCCCTGCGGCGCCGCGAGGTGCAGCACCGTCGGTGCGGCCTACGCCCATGCCTATCGAACCGACCCGACGTCCGCCTACGGCGGCATCATTGCCTTCAATCGCGAACTGGACGACGCCACCGCGCGCACCATCCTCGAGCAGCAATTCGTGGAAGTCATCTTGGCGCCCAGCATCACCGAGGCGGCCAAGGCGGCGCTCGCTTCCAAGGACAATGTGCGCGTGCTCATCACGGGCGACCTGCGCTTGCCCGTGACGCAATTGCTCGAATACAAAAGCGTGGCCGGCGGTCTTTTGGTGCAGACGCGCGATACCGGGGCGGTTCGGGCATCGGAACTGCGAACGGTGACCAAGCGCCCTCCTACGCTGGCGGAGCTCGATGATTTGATTTTCGCCTGGCGAGTCGCGAAATATGTCAAATCAAATGCCATCGTTGCGGCCAAGGACAAAGCCACCGTCGGGATTGGCGCCGGCCAGATGAGCCGGGTGATCAGCAGCAGGATCGCCGCCATGAAAGCCACGGATGTCGGGCTTACTTTGGAGTCGGCATCGGTCGCCTCCGATGCATTTTTTCCCTTTCGCGACGGGCTGGACGCGTTGGCTGAATTCGGGATCAAGGCGGTCATTCAGCCCGGCGGTTCACGCCGCGACGCCGAAGTGATCGCGGCCGCCGATGAGCACGGCATCGCCATGGTGTTCACCGGCATGCGCCATTTCCGCCACTAGGATTCGTGCATGAAAATTCTGATTGTCGGCGGCGGCGGACGCGAGCATGCGCTGGCGTGGAAGTGCGCGCAGTCGCCGCGCGCGCAACACGTCTTCGTTGCGCCCGGTAACGCCGGCACTGCGCTGGAACCAAAGGTGAGCAACGTCGATATCGCGGCGGACGACATCGATGCACTGCTTCGCTTTGCGATTGACGAGGATGTCGGCCTCACCATCATCGGTCCCGAGGTCCCCTTGGTCGCCGGCATCGTCGATCGCTTCACCGCAGCCAAGCGCCGCTGCTTCGGTCCTTCTGCCAAGGCCGCGCGCCTCGAAGGATCGAAGGCCTTCACCAAGGATTTCCTGCAGCGGCACCGGATTCCGACCGCCGGCTACGCCACGTTTGGAGCGGCAGATTTCGACGCGGCCTATGTCAGGGCGCAGCGATTGCCGCTGGTCGTCAAGGCGGATGGACTGGCGGCCGGAAAAGGCGTGGTGATTTGCGAGACGCACGAATCGGCGATTGCCACCTGCCGGGAGATGCTGGGTGGAAGTTTCGGCGCCGCCGGCAACACCATCGTGATCGAGGAATTTCTGCAGGGCGAGGAAGTCAGCTTCATCGTGGTGGCGACCGGACAACAGGTCATCGCGCTGGCGACATCGCAGGATCACAAGCGTCGCGACGACGGCGATCGAGGGCCGAATACCGGCGGCATGGGCGCATACTCGCCGGCTCCCATCGTTACGGCGCAACAACACCAACGCATCATGCGCGAAGTGATTGAGCCGACCTTGAAGGGCCTCGCCAACGACGGCAACCCATACCTTGGTTTCCTGTATGCCGGGTTGATGATCGCTGCGGACGGCACTCCCAAGGTATTGGAGTTCAATTGCCGGCTCGGCGACCCGGAAGCTCAGCCGATTCTGATGCGGTTGCAAAGCGATCTCATCGATCTGTGCCAGGCTGCGCTCGACGGTACCTTGGAGCGCCTCGAGGTTCGATGGGACTCGCGCGCCGCGCTCGGTGTGGTCATGGCCGCGGGCGGCTATCCCGATGCCTACCGCAAAGGCGACCCGATCTACGGACTCGATGCCGCCGCGGTCCTGCCCGGAAAAGTGTTTCATGCCGGCACGCGGGCCGAAGGCACGCAAATCGTGACGGCCGGCGGACGCGTGCTGTGCGCGGTGGGATTGGGAGACAGCGTCGGCGCCGCCCAGCATCAGGCATACAATCTGGTGCATGCCATTCACTGGAACCTGGTTCAATACCGGCTGGATATCGGCTACCGCGCGATGACGCGCGAGTGATGCGGTATCAATCACGGCCAGGAGTTTCCCATGCCACACACCCGTCCCAGCATCGCCGACAAGCGGCGCGCATTCCTTCGACTGCACCAGCACGGTTGCTTCGTGATTCCCAACCCGTGGGACGTGGGCAGTGCGCGCTACCTGCAGAGTTTGGGATTCAAGGCCCTGGCCACCACCAGCTCCGGCTTCGCCTGGTCGCATGGCCACCGTGACGGCGGCATGTCCCGGGATCGCGTCCTGGATCATCTGACAGAAATGGTCGAGGCTACCGACCTGCCGATCAATGCCGACTTCGAGCATGGTTTTGCACCCGATGCGGCGGGAGTCGCGGAAAGCGTGCGCCTGGCGGTGGAAACGGGCGTCGCGGGACTGTCCATTGAGGATTCAACCGGCCAGGCGTCCAAGCCCCTGTTCGACGTCGATACGGCGATCGAGCGGATTCGCGCGGCGCGCGGCGCCATCGACAAAGCCGGCGCCGATACCATGCTGATCGGCCGGGCCGAGGGCTTTCTCGTCGGGCAGCCCGACATCGAGCAAGTCATCGCCAGACTCAAGGCCTACGCGAATGCGGGCGCCGACTGTTTGTACGCGCCCGGAATAAGCTCGGTGGAACACATCACTGCCGTGGTCGCCGCGGTTGCGCCGAAGCCGGTCAATCTACTCGTGGGCTTCAACGCCGATCTGACCCTGGCGAAAATCGCGGCGCTGGGCGTGCGGCGCGTGAGCGTGGGCGGAGCATTGGCGCGCGCCGCCTGGGGCGGATTCATGCGCGCCGCCAAACTCATCATGGAAGAGGGAAAGTTCGACGGATTCGCGGACGCTGCGTCGGGAAGTGCCTTGAACACGATCTTCCGCGGAGACTAGGCCGCACAGGCGAGGGCCGCCTGATGGCTATGCGTGGAATGCATTCAGGCGGACAGCATCCTGTGGCGGCAACTAGGAGTCTGGCTCCCGGCGCCTCACCATCGTTTGCATCAAGTGCTTCAGTGCCGCGTCCGGATCGGCGCATTGGCCGGTATGCACGGGCGAGGTTTGGACGATGGTGCTGCGCGGCGCCACCAACCAGTGAAAACGTTCGCGCGCGGGCATTTTCCCAATGTCCCCCGCGCCCTCACCGCCCGCGCAAATCGCCGGGATGGCCGCCAGCGCGCTTCTGACCAGATCCAAGTCCACATTCGCATCGATCGCGAGCAATGCGTTCTCATCCAGCTCGATGCTCGCCCGCAAGATCCGCTCCACGTCGCACGAGAGAATAATGCCGGCATTGACGAACTCACCGCGCTCGACGCGCGGTACGACCCGCACGATCGCATAGTCATACGTGCGCAGCGCGCGCATGAACGGCCTCCTGGACAAAAATCCTCGACGACGCGAGCCGCACCTTGAAAAAGTTCAGATACGCCTGCCGCTGTTGCGATTGACTGTCGAAACCCGGATCTTCCGCGAGCCAGACATCGGGGATCAGTTCGACAATACCCTCGATTTTCTCCGGGGTGAGGCGTGCCGCCATGTCGGCATCGGCCGCTTCGAGCATGCTCGCAAACTTCAACAATACATGATCCTTGATCAACGCGAACGGAGTTCGCGCATGTTCGTCGCGGTTGTTCCAAGCGTGCTGAAAATACAGGGCGGCGCCGTGATCGATGAGCCACAGCCGGCGATGCCACATCAACATGTTCACGTTGCGCGCGGTGCGATCCACGTTGCAAACGAAAGCATCGAACCAGACGATCGCGGAGGCGAGCCTGGCATCGGGTTGAAACACCAGCGGATCGAAGGTTACCGATCCGGGCAGATAATCCAGGGCAAGATTCAAGCCGGCGCTCGCGCCGATGAGACTTTGAATTTCCGCATCGGGTTCGGTGCGTGCGAGATCCGCCGGAAGCTCCGCAAAGACGATCTCCGGCACGGGCAGTCCTGCAAGCCGGCCGATCTCGCCGGCCAACAACTCTGCAATCAACGCTTTCGGGCCCTGCCCCGCTCCTCGAAACTTGAGCACGTACAGTCCGTCGTCGTCGGCTTCGACAATGGCCGGCAGCGATCCGCCCTCCCTCAAGGGCGTGACATAGCGGCTGGCGATGACGGTTCTAAGAATTGGCCGACACGGTTGAAAAACCGGCTGCTAATTTCACGTTGATTGGCTCCCTATTGCCATCTTGTATGCCATAGACCATACAACGGGTCAAACGAGCGGCTATTGCGGCCTTGCGGCTTCGATGTGCGCGCTCTGGGTGATCTTCGGATCGCTGCTCGAATGATGTGCCCGGAACAGGCGCCCTTTCTCGGCCAGCAGCACAAATCCGAGGCTGACAAACCCGCAGCACAGCGCGCCCGCGGCCAACGGCACGGTGGTGCCGTTGAATTGCTCGCCGATCAGAATCCCCACCAACGCGCCGCTGAATGTCGAGATGAAGCCTTGCAGCGATGCGGCGATTCCCGCGATCGATCCCATCGGTTCCATCGCCATGGCGCCGAAATTGGACACTGACAAGCTGAAGGTCGCCATGGTCAACGATTGCAGTGCCACAAAGGTCCAGATCTGCTCGAGACCCAGTGCCGCGATGAGAACATGCAACCCCGTGACGGCAATGAACAACAGCAATGCCGTATGCGAGATCAACCGCATCCCCAAGCGCTCGACGATGCGCGAATTCAAGTACGCGGCCATGCCCATGAAAATGGCGCACAGCGCGAACATGCTGGGCATCAACTTGGGCCGGTGAAACACCTCGGAAAAAATCTGCGCCACCATGCCGACGTAAGCCATGATGGTTCCGAACATCACCATCATGGCGAGCGTGTAGAAAATCGACGCGCGGGTGCCGAGTACGAGCTTGGCCGCGTTCAGCACGTGCTTGCGCGTCAGCGTCATGCGGTATTCGGGGTGCAGGGTCTCCGGCAGGCGCAAGAACCCCCACGCCGCGACCATCGCGGCAAAAACGGCGAACACCACGAAAATATAGCGCCACGGGGCGACGAATAAGATCAGCTGGCCCAAGCTCGGCGCGAGAATCGGCACCGTCAGGAATACCACGAAGGTCAGCGACATGACCCGCGCCATTTGCCGCCCGGAATACAGATCCCGCACCACCGAGCGCGTCACGGTGACGCAGGCGGCCGCCAGGCCATGCACGAAACGCCATGCCAGCAATGCCTCAAAGCTGCCGCTCAAACTGCACAGCAGCGCGGCGATGACATAGAGCGTCAAGCCGCCGAGCAAGATCGGCCTGCGGCCGAATCGGTCGGAGAGCATGCCCCAGAACAACTGGCCGACGCCCATCCCCGTCATATAGGCGGTGACGATCCATTGACCGCGATTCGGGTCGCCGACGTTCAGCGCACCGACGATGGTCGGGAAGGCCGGCAGCATCGCGTCGATGGCGATGGCTTGCGTCGACATGGTCGCTGCCGCCAACACCACA
>DASQPK010000091.1:0-52830 GCA_035643995.1 Steroidobacteraceae bacterium
TCGGCGTCCCCGTCAGCAGCATCAACAATACGTACAGCAACGCCGGCGCCTTCGGCACCTTGGATGGCGAGATTCAGATATCGCTGAATGAAGGCCATGCGCCGAGCCAGCGCTATATCGAAGAAATGCGGCGCCGGCTGCCCGCCCGCTTCCCGGGCGTGGAATTCTTTTTCCAGCCTGCCGATATGGTTACGCAGATTTTGAATTTTGGGCTGCCCGCCGCCATCGACGTGATGTTTACAGGCGCTGATGTGCGGACCAACTACGGGTTCGCCGCGAAAATCATGAAGCAGATCAAGCAAATCCCGGGTGCAGTGGACACCCACATACACCAAAGACTGGATTTACCGACGTTGGCGTTGCAAATGGACCGTACACAGCTGCAGACATTGGGATTGACCGCCAACGATGTGGCGCAGAATCTGCTCGCGACAACCGCCGGTACGACTCAGACATCGCCCGGCTTCTGGTTGGATCCCGCGAATGGGGTGGTTTACAATTTGGCGGCGCAGTCGCCGCAGTATCAGATCGACAGCGTGGATGCGCTGCTGCGGACCCCGGTGCGGACGGCGTCAGGCAGTTCCCCGCAATTGCTGAGTAATTTGGTCAGCGTCGCGCCCGCCGCCCAACTCGCCGTGGTATCGAGATATAACCTCACTCCTGCCGTCGATGTCTTCGTGAGCGTGCAGGGAAAGGATCTGGGCAGCGTCGCCGTCAAGATCAACGCGCTGGTCGATGACATGCGATCGCAATTGCCGCGAGGCTCGGCGGTAGCCGTGAGAGGACAGGCGCGGACCATGCGCTCCTCCTTTGTTGAGCTGGGCGTGGGTCTCGTGATGGCGGTCGTCATGGTGTATTTACTGATCGTGGTGAACTTTCAGTCCTGGATCGACGCCTTCATCATCATCACCGCCTTGCCGGCGGCGCTGGCGGGAATTTGTTGGATGCTGTTCCTGACCGCGACTACCTTGAGTGTGCCGGCGTTCACCGGGGCCATCATGACCATGGGCGTCGCCACCGCCAACAGTATTTTGATCGTGTCGTTTGCGCGGCAGCGCATGAATGAAGGCTTGGATCCGGTCAGTGCCGCTCGCGATGCGGGTGCGACCCGCATCAGACCCGTATTGATGACCGCGCTGGCCATGATCATCGGCATGATTCCCATGGCCCTGGGCTGGGGCGAGGGCGCTGAGCAAAATGCGCCCCTGGGCCGTGCAGTCATTGGCGGCCTGTTATTTGCCACGGTCTCCACCTTATTTTTTGTGCCGGTCATTTACGCCGGTTTGCATCGGCGCCTCGAACAGCGCAAGCATGCGCGTGGGATAATTTAGTATGTCAATACCATCGCGCGTGCCGGCCGTGAAACGCGCAAAGTTCATCGTCGGCGCCATTGTGGGCGCCATGCTGGTGGGAGGCGTCATCATTTTTGTGGTGCGAGGCTTCCAGGCTTCCGCGCTCGCGGCATCCACGGAACTTCACGCCAAGCAGTACGTCACCACCATCAACCCCAAGCCGGGCGGCGAAGGAATGCCTTTGACCCTGCCGGGCACGCTGCAGGGAATCAACGAAGCCACGGTGTATGCCCGCAGCAACGGTTACATACTGCGCTGGACCAAGGACATCGGCAGTTCTGTGAAGAAGGGCGAACTGCTGGCGGAAATCACGGCGCCGGAAATCGACCAGGAACTGTCGCAGGCGGTGGCCGCACAGCAGCAGGCTGCCTCGAGCGAAGCCCTCGCAAGAAGCACGGCAGAGCGGTGGAAGAGCCTGCGCGAAAAGGACGCGGTCACACAGCAAGACTTGGACGAGCGGCAGAGCACCTACCTTCAGGCGCAGGCCAGTCTCGCCTCGGCTCAGGCGAACACCGCGCGGCTGCGCAACTTGCAGGGATTCAATAAAGTCGTTGCGCCATTCGATGGCGTCGTGACCAGCCGCAATATCGACATGGGCGATTTGGTTGATGCCGGAAATGGCGGCGTGGGCAAGGCCCTGTTTACGATCGCGCAGCTTGATCCACTGCGTCTCTATGTGTTCGTGCCGCAGGTGTACGCCCGGCAGGTCAAAGTCGGCGATGTGGTGACGGTGAATTTGGCGGAGCACCAAGGCGCAGAATATCAAGGCAGCATTGCCCGTACCGCCCGGGCCATCGACACCGGCACGCGCACCATGCAGGTCGAGATCAGGGTACCGAACCCGAAGGAGGAGCTTATCGCCGGCGCGTACGTGCAGGTGAATTTGCCGATCAAACAAGACGGGACGGCGCTGCTCGTTCCCACGAACGTGCTCTTGTTTCGGCCCGATGGCCCGCGCGTCGCGACGGTCGATGCGCAAGGCCGGGTGCGGTTGACTACGGTCAAGCTTGGTACTGATTTTGGCAGCATTGTGGCCGTCATCAGCGGTCTTCAGGCCGATGACCGCGTCATTCTAAATCCTGCCGACTCGCTGGCTGACGGCGACGTCGTGACCTTGCGATAGCGATGCGCGGTGGCCCTGCATATACGGCGCGCGCCATCGGCATGGCGGTCCTGCTCACCGGCTGTGCGGTGGGACCCGATTATCAGCGGCCTGCCGCCGATATACCGCCGGCATGGCAGCCGACGGCGCCTTGGCATGAAGCCATGCCGAGCGACACGGCGCTCAAGGGCAACTGGTGGGAGTTGTTCCAGGATCCCGATTTGAACCCGCTGGTCGAGGAGGCACTCACCAGCAATCAGAACCTGCGCGTGGCGGCTGCGCGCCTGGAGCAGGCACACGATCAGCTTAAGGTAGCCCGATCAGCTTTATTCCCCTCCGTCGATCTCTCTTCCTCGGCAGTGCGCAGCAGGGACTCCGCGAACCGTCCGCCGGCGGCCTATTCAATCCCGAACCAAGCCACCGTACAGAACGATTTTCGAATTGGACCCACGGTGAACTATGAACTCGACCTGTTTGGACGGGTGCGGCGGGAGGTGGAGGGCGCAAGGGCCACAGCGGAGCAGGCCGAAGCGGATTTCGAAAACACGCGGCTGGTGCTGATGGCCGCCTTGGTGACGGATTATTTCTCTCTGCGGGAGACCGATGCCGAGATCGATGTCGTGCGCCGTAGTTTGGATCTGCAGCGCGGCGCGCTCAACTTTGTTTCATCGAGACATGATTTGGGCTTCGCTACCGGGTTGGACCTCGCGCAGCAGGAGGCACTGCTCGATGCCAGCGCGACTCAGCTCGAGCTTCTGCAAAATCAGCGCGCGCAGTTCGAGCACGCGATCGCGACCCTGATAGGCGCGCCTGCGCCGAGTTTTACTCTTGCGCCTGCCGCGGCCGCTCCGCCCTTGCCGGTGTTGCCGGTGGGTCTGCCCTCTGACTTGTTGCAGCGACGCCCCGATGTGGCTTCCGCCGAGCGTGCCATGGCGGCGGCGAACGCCCGCATCGGTGTCGCACGGGCCGCGTACTTTCCCAGCATCGATCTTGCGCCCGGTTTGGGCGTGCCGAGCGTGGGATGGGAGAGCAATACGCTGGCGAGCTTGTTCACGGCGCCCGCCCGGCTCTGGTCGATCGGCCTTTCCGCCTCGCAGACGCTGTTTGACGCAGGAAAGACGCGGGCCAATGTGCGGTTCGCGGATGCGGACTATACGGCAGCCGTGGCTGCGTACCGGCAAACGGTGCTTAACGCGATGGAAGAAGTTGAGAACGGCATCACCGGCTTGAGCACACTCGCGCGCGCGGAAATTCAGGCGCAAGCCAGCGTGCGCAGTGCCCAGCGGGCCTTTGATATTGCCAGCGACCGCTACAAAGGTGGCGTCGACACGTATCTCGATGTCATCACGGCCCAACAGACGCTTCTGACGAATCAGCGCCAGGCGGTGCAGATCCAGGGGCAGCAATTCGCCAATGCGGTGTTTTTGGTCAAGGCGCTGGGCGGCGGATGGAGCCAGCCTGCGCCGCCGGTTTCGCGGCGCAACTAGGGCGCCGCCTACCCTTTGACGCCGGCCGCCTTGTGCAAGGTGTCGATGGCGGCGGGAGGCGATAGGGCATTCGACTGCACGAAGTCCACGCCGAGTGCGGTCAGCCATTCCTGCTCGGCTGCCGTGTCGGTGTGTTTGGCCACCGTGTGCATGCCGAGGACGCGCGCCATCTGCACCACGCCGGTGATGGCCGCCTGCGATATCTTGTCGGTGCGCATTCTTGAGGTGATTTCGGGTGCCAGCTTCACATAGCGGACGCCGGGCAGGCGCAGCAACTCGAAGCATTCAGTGCGCAGTGCAAAATCATCCAGCACCAGCGGACAGCCCAGGCGATGCAGCGCGGTGGCCACACCACGGACCCTATCGGCAAGCTTGAGTGCCGTCGGCGAATCGACTTCGAATGCGATCGTCCCCTTGGGCACCGAGGACTTGAGCAGGCACAGTTCGACGAACTTGATGAAATGCTCGTCGTGCAGCGCGGTGCTGGTGAGATTCACGGACAACATGATTTCGCTGGTCTGCCACGTGCTTGGATGACGAATCAGCCAGCCGATGAGTTCGCTGATGACGCGCCGATCGATCATGGAACCCAAGCCGTTCTCGACGGCGGCTTTCAACATCGCATGCGGCGCGGCATTCGGTGAGTCTTCGGATCCGGAGCGCAGCAACACCTCGTAGCGCTTCAAGTGGCTGCCCTTGCTCAAGGGCACCAGGCGCTGCACATGCAGCGCAATGGGACTCTTGCGTATGGCGTCGTTCAGCCGATCGATCGCGGGCGGGATGCCCTTTTGCGGCTGCGGCTTTTCCGCAAGCTCCGGCGGTGCCGCCGCGGCGGGTGCGGCGGGTGCGGCGTGCGCAGCAGGTGCGGCAGGTGTGGCGTGCGCAGGAGGTGCGGGCGCAGCAGGGCGGGCGGGTGTGGTCGATCGCGCCGCACCCACGTGGCTGACATAGCTTGCGGGGCGCGAGGCGTTCGTGGGATGCGAGAGGCCGGCGGGACGCACCGGTCCGCGCGAGACGATCTGTTCGAGTTGAGCGGCGATGGTTTTGGGCCCCAGTGCGAGCGGCGCAGCGCCTGCCTGTGCCGCGGCTGCCCTCGCGGCCGGCGCTGCGGGCGGGGGCGGAGCGGGGCGATAGGCGGCAACGGCGCTCGGCGTTGGTCGCGAGTGGGGTTCCGGAGCCGGACTCGCCGGCGCGGGGCCGCGATCCGGACGCATCGCTGCAAATTGGACCACTGCCTGATGCAACTTCGGTGTCATCAGCTTCGGCGTGCCGTGCGCAATGATTCGCGCGTCCATGATGATCATGATCAATCCGACGACCGCTCGCCGGGCATTCACGGCTCGAACCATCACGGCCGAGCGTGAATCGCCCAAATCAAATGTCAATATCGGGGCGGCGGTCGGATCGGTAAAGGCTTCGGCGGCCTCGAGGACCGCATTGTGCTCATCGGGTCCCATGGAGCTTTCGCTCAGCCACAGCATTTCGCCGGCTTCGTCATGCAAGGATACGGCGTGGGCGCGATTCGGTTCGACTGCCGCGCGCACCTTCTGACAGACAGCATCAAAATCAACAAGCGGACTATCCGATTGCATCAAGGGTTTGCCCTGCTCCATAAATCCGCTACTCGTTGTATGGCTGTATATCTACCGTACCGGCGGCCGTCCTGATGTGATGTCTTCGCCAAAACACGACAGTTGGGGGCCGCAGTGCAACCGGTATTACATATCGTCGGTAAATTTG
Organism: Steroidobacteraceae bacterium; assembly: GCA_035643995.1. GTDB lineage: Bacteria > Pseudomonadota > Gammaproteobacteria > Steroidobacterales > Steroidobacteraceae > Bog-1198. The sequence goes on from DASQPK010000091.1 coordinate 5,682, forward strand.
TGCGCCTGCGGGCTACACTCAAGGCATGACCACGCCGTCGCACAACCGTCAATTCAAATACTACGATTTCGTGATGGCTGCCTATGTGTGCGTTTTGCTGTGCTCCAATCTGATCGGGCCGGCAAAAGAGACCACCATTTTGCTGCCTTTCGGCGGCAGCGTGACCTTTCTCGCCGGTGTTCTGTTTTTCCCGATTTCCTACATTTTCGGCGATATATTGACCGAAGTGTATGGCTACGGCCGCGATCGGCGCGTGGTTTGGGCGGGTTTTGCAGCGCTGGCCTTTGCATCCATCATGGCCGCCGTGGTGGTGCACTTGCCGCCCTCGGACGCATCGCGCGCCAACCAAGCGGCGGTGGAATCGATATTCGGCAACACGCCACGCATCGTGGTTGCCTCGATCACCGCGTTTCTTTGCGGCACGTTCATCAACAGCTATGTGTTGGCAAAGATGAAGATCTGGACCCAGGGCCGTTGGCTATGGACGCGCATCGTCGGCTCGACCCTGTGCGGCGAGCTGGTGGATTCAATCATCTTTTATTTTGTCGCCTTCTACGGGCGTATGCCGGCGAGCCATCTGGTCGCGATCATGTTCACGCAATACGCGCTGAAGAGCGGCTGGGAAATCGTTGCCACGCCCGTGACGTATCGCGTGGTCGCATTCCTCAAGAAAGCTGAAAAGGAGGATTACTACGACATCGGCACCAATTTCACGCCTTTCTCCCTAAAGGCCTGAGCCTGGCGTCAGGCTCCCAGACCCGAGCTCCTAAACCCCCTCGCTTCCCACTGCAATTGGTCGCGCCTTCGCCATGATTTGCCACGACCACACCCGCAGCCTGCCCGAATGTAGGGCCGTAATGGTTCCCATGGGGCGACGGTCGTCGTCTCGAATGGCGAGGAGCGAGGAGTTTGTCATGAGCACTAGATATTCCAGGTTGGTTTGGACGATTGGCTTGATGGGCGTCAGCGCCGCGGCCTTGGCCGGCGAACCGAAGCCTCGGCCACCGCAGGAGCCGGTCGGATTCGTATCGGGCGCGGTGATCGGGGCGTTTGCGGCAGGCCCGATCGGCGCCGTCGTAGGCGCGGGACTCGGCACGTGGCTGGGCAATCGAGTCCACCGCGCGAGCGAGGCCAAGAAGGCCGAAGCACAGGTTGCGGTGCTGGAAAGCGATAAATCCGATTTGCAGACGGAAAAGTCGGCGCTCCTGACCGAAAAGACGCAACTGGCCGAAACCAACCAAACCCTGGCTGCCAAGCTCGATGATCTGTCGCAGAAGATCAAGACCGCCCAGACCGCCAAAGATGATGCTTCCGAGGTCCTCGATGGGCTGCAGGGCGACGTGCTGTTCCGTACCGCCAGCGCGGAAATCACACCGGACATTGCGCATCAGATTCAGGTGCTGGCGCAGGCGGTGACTAAATCCCCGGAGCTGAAAATTCGAGTCGATGGCTACGCAGATCCGCGCGGTACGATCGATACCAACATGAAGCTCTCCCAGGACAGAGCCAATGCGGTGCGCGATCTGCTGCTTGCCTCCGGAGTCGGCGAAGAAGCGCTCGAGGTCAATGCTTACGGAAAAAGCCAGAGCACCGCCGAGGACAACGACGGGTATGCGTTGGAGCGTCGCGTCCGCTTGACACTGAAGATGGAATCCGGCGCAGCCGTCGCCCAGGTGGGCAAGAATGAGTGATGCGGGGCGAAAACCAAGGTGAGGTCGAAGCGGCCCGGAGCTCGCTAAAAGCTCCGGGCCGCACTTGTTTCCGCGCGCGCCATCAGCCTACGATAGCGCATGAGCGCACCCCCAAAGATTGTGGTCTTGGATCGATATCAGACCGGAGAGTCTGCGAATCCTTCTCATGAAAACATTCTCGCGGGGATTCCGCGCACGCGCGTATCGAATCAGTACACGGATGCGCGCGGGGAATTTTTCTGCGGCATTTGGACCAGCACGGCCGGCAAATGGCGCGTTCGCTACACGGAGCATGAATTCTGCGTGATCATCGAAGGTCGCGTGCGTATCGAATCGGTTACGGGAGAGAAGTACGAACTCAAGGCAGGGGATGCCTTCGTCGTGCCGGCAGGCTTTGAGGGAGTCTGGGAAGTCAGCGAGCCCTGCAAAAAATGGTATTCGATCTTCGAACCGAAACCCAGAGCTTGATGCCCAAAGCCTCAGGCCGTCTCGCGAATGACGGCGCCCAGTGTTTCCACGATGCGTTCGATTTGCTTGGGCTCAATGACCAGCGGCGGCGCCATCGCAATCGTATCGCCGGTCTGGCGCACCATGACGCCCCGCTCGAAGCACTTTAAAAATACCTCGAAGCCGCGCGCACCGGGTTTGCCCTGCCGCGGCTCCATCTCGACCGCGCCGATCAAACCGTAGTTTCGTACGTCAATGACATGCGGCAGACCCCGCAATGAGTGAACTGCACTTTCCCATTGCGCACTCAAAGACGCCGCCCGCGTAAGCAGGCCTTCCTTCACGTAGATATCCAGGGTCGCCAAGGCGGCCGCGCAGGCGACCGGATGCGCGGAGTAGGTGTAGCCGTGAAACAGCTCGATCGAATTGTCCGGGCCCTGCATGAACGCGTCGTAGATCTTGCGCTGTGAAAACACGGCACCCATCGGTATGGCGCCGTTCGTCAATCCCTTGGCCGTCGTCATCAGGTCGGGCGTCACGTCGAAAGCCTGTGCGGCGAAGGGTTTTCCAACCCGGCCAAAGCCCGTGATCACTTCGTCGAATATCAACAGGATGTCATGCTTGTCGCAGATCTCGCGCAGCCGCTTCAAGTAGCCCGCGGGCGGCAATACCACGCCGGCGGAGCCTGAAATGGGTTCAACGATGACCGCCGCGATGGTCGAGGCATCATGCAATGCGATCAGGCGTTCCAATTCGTTGGCAAGATGCGTGCCCCACTGCGGCAGACCGCGCGAGAACGCGTTGTGTTCGATATCCAGCGTGTGCGGCAGATGGTCCACGCCGGGCAGCATGGATGAGCCGAAAAACTTGCGATTGTTCACCATGCCGCCGACGGACATGCCGCCGAATCCCACACCGTGATAACCCTTCTCGCGCCCGATCAAACGGGTGCGCTGACCGGCGCCACGCGCCCGGTGGTAGGCGATCGCGATCTTCAACGCCGTATCGACGGACTCCGAACCGGAATTGGTAAAAAAGATTCGATCGAGTCCGGGAGGCGCAACCTTGGCCAAGCGATTCGCGAGTTCAAACGCAAGCGGGTGCCCCATCTGGAAAGTGGGTGCAAACTCCATGGTCGTGAGCTGCTTTGTGACCGCCTCGGTGATCTCGCGGCGGCCGTGGCCGGCGTTCACGCACCAGAGGCCCGCGACGCCATCGAGGACTTCGCGACCGTCTTGGGTCCAGTAGAACATCCCCTGCGCTCGCGCCAGCAGGCGCGGATTGGCTTTGAATTGGCGATTCGCCGTGAACGGCATCCAGAATGCGTCGAGTTCCGGATTTATCGCGGCGGGAGTGAGCTGGGCATTCATGGCTTTTAAGTCCTTGCGATCGAAGGCGTGGAAGACCCGATGATAAGGAAAATCGACACTCAGCTCAATTTTTGCTGCATCTCGGCCCCATCTGTCTATTATAATAGACAGCATGAGCTTGGACGTGGGTGCCCATTTAAAAGCCGTGAGGCAGATGTACGGCTTGTCGCAACGGGAGCTGGCCAAACGTGCCGGCGTCACCAACGGTTTGATTTCCCTCATTGAGCAGAATCGGGTCAGCCCGTCGGTCAGCTCGCTCAAGAAGGTGCTGGACGGCATCCCGATGGCGCTCGCTGATTTTTTCACGCTGGACCTGGGCGGCAAGCCACAGGTATTTTTTCCGCGCGAAGAGATGGCAAACATGGGCAGCGCCAACGTCGAGCTGCGCCTCGTCGGCGGCCGATTGGCGAAACGCGGCATGTCGATCCTGCACGAGCGTTACGCGCCGAATGCAGACACCGGCGAGGAAATGCTGACGCATGCCGGCGAGCAAGGTGGAGTGATCGTCAAGGGAAAAATAGAACTCACCGTCGGCGGTGAATCGCGCATCCTGGTCGCGGGCGATGCCTATTACTTCAAGAGTTCCATGCCGCATCGCTTTCGCAATGTCGGCCGGGAAGAATGCGAGATCGTCAGCGCGACGACACCGCCCACTTTTTAGCGCTAACGCGCCTTATCAACGGGGTCGAAGCGACCCCGTCCTTAAAGTTCAGAGTCGGAACGCATGGCGACGCATGCGTCGCACCCGTCCGATATGGAAATTCAGAGATCGGGTAGCATATACACCAATATGAGCACAGTAACGGTAGCGGCCACCCAAATGGCCTGTAGTTGGGATCGGGACGCCAATATCGCGCGGGCCGAGAAACTCATTCGCGAGGCGGCGAAGTGCGGCGCTCAGGTGATTCTGCTGCAAGAATTGTTCGAGACGCCGTACTTTTGCAAGGACCACAACCCTAAGCATTTGGAACTCGCGCTGCCGCTCGATGGGCATCCCGCGGTCGAGCATTTCCGCGCAGTTGCGCGCGAACTCGAGGTCGTGCTGCCCATCAGTGTGTTCGAACGCGCCAACAATGCATTTTATAACTCTGTGGCCATCGTCGACGCGGACGGGTCGGTGGTCGGCAGCTACCGCAAGTCGCACATTCCGGAAGGCCCGGGCTATCACGAGAAGTTCTATTTCTCGCCGGGCGACACCGGTTTCCGGGTATTCGACACAACTTACGCAAAGTTGGGCGTCGCCATTTGCTGGGATCAGTGGTTCCCGGAGGCGGCGCGCTCCATGGCATTGATGGGTGCCGAGATTCTGCTCTACCCCACGGCGATCGGTTCTGAACCCCAGGATGCCGGCATCGATTCCAGCGGCCATTGGCAACGCACCATGCAGGGCCACGCCGCCGCCAATGTCATGCCGGTAGTGGCGTCGAACCGCATTGGCACGGAAAAGGGTGAGAAGTACACCATGACGTTTTACGGTTCATCCTTCATCGCGTCCCCCACGGGTGAAAAGCTCGCTGAGGCCGATCGCGAAAGCGAATCCGTTCTCACCGCCAGCTTCGATCTGGACGAAGTGCGCCGCTACCGGCAGGCCTGGGGTGTGTTCCGCGATAGGCGGCCCGATCTTTACTACCCCTTGCTCTCGCTCGATGGACGCGGCTGACAACCTCGTATTCGTTGATTTGGAAACGACGGGCGGCAACCCCGCCTACCATCGAATCACCGAAGTCGGCATTGTCCGTGTGCAAAACGGCGTACTTCTCGACGAGTGGAGTTCGTTGGTCAATCCCGAGTGCGCTATTTCCCCTTACATCGAGGCCTTCACCGGGATCAGCAGCGAGATGGTAGCCGATGCGCCGTTGTTTGCGGATATTGCCGCAACGGTGCTCGAAAAGCTGCGCGGCGCGGTGTTCATCGCGCATAACGCGCGTTTCGATTACTCCTTCCTGCGCAGCGAGTTTCGCAAAGTAGGTGTGGATTTCTCATCCGAGGTTCTGTGCACGGTGAAATTGTCGCGGCGCCTGTTTCCTGAACATGTGCGGCACAATTTGGATGCCGTCATGGAGCGCCATGGCCTGGCGTGCAGCGCCAGGCACCGCGCGCTGGGCGATGCGCAGGTGCTGAAGGACTTGTGGCTGAAACTCGAGGAAGAGGTGCCCGCGGATGTGCTCGCGGCCGCCGCAGCCCATGCCGCGCTGGCGGTACCGAAGCTGCCGGCGCACCTGCCGCCGGGACTGGCCGATGAATTGCCGGAAGCGCCGGGAGCGTACCGCTTCTTCGGTGAAAACGATGCGCTGTTGTATATCGGCAAGAGCAACTCGCTGCGCGGCCGGATTTTGACTCAGCTCGCCGACGCACGTGTAGGCTCGCGGGAACAGATATTGGCCTCTCAGGTGAGACGCGTCGATTGGCGGCAGACCGCAGGCGAACTCGGTGCCATGCTGCTCGAGTCCGACTGGATCCGCTCGTCAAAGCCTCTGCACAACCGGCGCCTGAAGAGCCACGCGGACGCGGTGACCTTGCGGCCGGCCGCCGACTCTTCAGGCCGCGTGCACCTGCAGCGCATCGATACATTGGAACCCGAAGATCTCACACAGAGTTTCGGCGTATTTCAGTCCGAGAAGGATGCGCGCAAGGCGCTGATCGACATTGCCCGGGCGCGAGAGCTGTGCCTCAAGGTGCTGGGGCTGGAGGAGAGCGCCGGATCCTGTTTCGCGCTGCAGGTCGGAAAGTGCCGGGGCGCTTGCACGGGTAAGGAGCCGCTCATCCTTCACTCCATGCGGCTTCAACTGGCCTTGTCCGCATTGAAAATCAAGAGCTGGCCGTTTCCCGGCCGCATCGCGTTGCGCGAACGGGCGGTTGGCGGTTTCTCGTCCGATGGGACCCGCGGCGGTGAGTTTCACGTGCTCGATCATTGGATGTACTTGGGCTCCGCCCGATCCGAAGACGAACTCGCCGCCTTGAGCACGCGCCACGCCTACGCTGTGTTCGATGTCGATGTCTACAAGATATTGCTGCGCTATTTCTCAAATCATCCAAACCTCGACTGGCATGATCTGCGCGACGTAAAAATAGCCGACGTGTCTTGAGCGTAAACGACAACGTCCGCTATTGGATAGCCACGGCGCCGGTGGGCGCTGCCTCGGTGTTGGCTGAAGAGCTCAAGCAGTTCGGCGCCGAGGATATTCGTGAGCGTAGCCATGATGTGAAATTTCAGGGCACGCTCGAGGTCGGCTACCGGACCTGCCTGTGGTCGCGCACCGCCACGCGCGTGCTCTTGAGCTTGGGATCCATCGACGCGAGCAGCTCGAAGAATGTCTACGAGGCGGTGAAGCGGATCGATTGGCGCGAGCATCTGGTCCCGGGTGCGACCTTGGCGTGCGATTGCAGCGGCGGCAACGAGTCCATCCGGCATACCATCTACGGCTCGCAGCTGCTGAAAGATGCGGTTTGCGACAATCTGCGCGATGCCACCGGCGAGCGGCCGAACATCAAGCCCGAGCGTCCCGACGTGCTGCTGCACCTGCATGTCGAGGGACCCACGGCCTTGGTGTCCGTGGATTTCTCGGGCGAGAGCCTGCACCGGCGCGGCTACCGCAGCGAAGGAGGGCGTGCGCCCTTGAAGGAAAATGTAGCGGCCGCGGTGTTGCTGCGCGCCGGATGGCCGGCTGTCGCGGAGCAGCGCGGCGTACTGCTCGATCCGATGTGCGGGTCGGGGACGTTTCTGACCGAGGGTGCCTTGATCGCCGCGGACGCGGCGCCGGCCCTCGACCGGGATTATTTTGGATTCCTTGGGTGGCGCGGTCACGATGCAGAACTGTGGGAGCGCTTGCGGACCGAAGCGCGCGCTCGTCGGGCGGCACGCCCGGCCCGGCGCTGCATTCTAGGGTCGGATAATGATTCCGAAGCCGTTCGCATGGCCATCGCCAACGGCGCCCACGCCGGGGTGGCCGACTGGCTGCACATCGAGAAGCGCTCACTCGGCGAGGTCGCGCGTCCGAAGGGTGAGGCAGGGCTCGTCGTCGCGAATCCGCCCTACGGCGAGCGGATTGGGGCGGAATCGGGCTTGCCCGCGCTGTATTCAGAGTTGGGCGCCGTCCTGCGCGAGCGCTTCCAGGGCTGGCAGGCGGCGATTCTCACCGGCAACCCACCCCTGGCCCGCAATTTAGGAATCTACGCCAAGCGCACGCACCGCGTATTCAACGGCACCATTGAGTGCCGGCTGCTGCGCTTCGATCTGAACGAAGCCAGCGCTCAGCGTCCCGCCGAGGAGGTGCGCGCCGATTGGTCGAGCCGCCCCGGCGCGCAAATGTTCGCCAACCGGCTGCGCAAGAACTTGCAGCGCTTGGATCCTTGGGCGGAGCGCGAACGCATCGATTGTTTCCGGGTGTACGACGCCGACATGCCGGAATATGCCTTCGCCATCGATCTTTATGGCCGCGGAACACGGCACGCGTATGTTCAGGAATATGCTCCGCCAAAAACCGTGAATCAGGAGAGTGCCCGTGAGCGCCGCCGCGAGGTGCTGGCGGTATTGCCCGAAGTCTTGAGCGTGCCGATCGCACAGGTGCATTCGCGGGTGCGCAAGCCGCAGAAGGGCGCCGAGCAATACGAGAAGCGCGAGAGCGTTGCCGAGCGCCACGCCGTTTCCGAGGGGGGCTTAAAATTCTGGGTCAATTTTCGCGACTATTTGGACACCGGGCTTTTTCTCGACCATCGCATCATGCGCGACATGCTGCGCTCCTGGGCGAAAGATACGGATTTCTTGAATTTGTTTTGCTACACCGGCAGCGCCAGCGTTTATGCCGCCGCGGGCGGCGCGCGCAGCACCACCGGCGTCGATCTGTCGAATACGTATCTTGACTGGGCTCATGAAAATCTGCTGCTCAATGGCTTTGGCGGCAACAATCACGAACTGTACCGCGCCGATTGCCTGGCGTGGCTCGAGGAACAAGAATCGCGCGGTCCGCGATTCGATCTGATCTTCGTGGATCCCCCGACCTTCTCCAATTCCAAACGCATGGACGGTGTGCTCGATGTGCAGCGCGACCATGCCGGGATGATCCGCAGGTCATTGAAGCTGCTGCGCCCCGCGGGCCGGTTGGTGTTTTCCACCAACTACACGCGCTTCAAGCTGGACTTGGAAGCACTCGCGGATCTTGCCATCGAGGACATCAGCGCCGCGACCATCCCGAAGGATTTTGAGCGCCATGCGCGCATTCATCGCTGCTTCAGCGTGCGCTTCAAATAATCTGGCCACTCAAGGCTGCCTTCGGGTAATCTTCGAGCGCATGAAAACCCATTTTTCCCGCGCCGTGTTATTGCTGAGCATGGCGGGGTCGGCCGCATTTGCCGCCGCCGACAGGGAGCCGACCAATCCGGCGCCCACTTTAAGCGCTTGGCAGGCGATGGCGAAGCTGCCGGACATCGGCGGCGTATGGACGCCGCTCATCAGCGATCAAGTCGCGCAAGAGCGCACCAATCCGCCGCCCTGGAAGCCCGAGATCGCCAAGCAGGTCGAGCACATGTACGCCGAGGAGAAGGACGGACGACCGTTCCCCGTGATCGACCACTGCTTCCCGACCGGCATGCCGAGCTACATGCTCATCACGCACAACGCTTTCGAAATCCTGTTGACGCCGGGCCGCGTGACGCTGCTGGGTGAGGGCGACGGCAATCGCATGCGCCGCATCTATACCGACGGCCGACCGCATCCGGCAGATCCCGATCCCAGTTTTCATGGCCACTCCATAGGACACTGGGAGGGACAGACGCTGGTGGTGGATACCATCGCGGTGCTACCGCAGTCTTATTTGGCGGTCAATGAAGCGGTGGGCGTGCCGAACAACGGCGACATGCACATCGTCGAGCACTTCCATTTGCTGAATGCCCATACGCTGGCCGACGATTTGGAAATCACCGCCAACAAGCTGCTGGCAAAACCCTGGAAGACAACCCGTAAATATGTGCGGCAGCGGGCGCAGAAATTCGACATCGTCGAGGGTGTGTGCGAACAGGGCAGCTATAACGACGCGGTCGATAAGGACGGCAATGCGATTTTTGCGCCCATCAAGTTTCACAATGGCGTTCCCGTAGGATCCGACTCGAAATGACACAGGCACGAACGACTCAGGCACTAACGACTCAGGCACGAACGAATCGGTCACGAATCAAACAAGCCTTCAGCGCAATCATCCTAGCCGCGGCTGCTGCTGCCTCCTGGCCGGCCTTCGCGCATCACTCCTTCGCGGTCTATGACCGGACCAAGACGCTGACGCTCAAGGGCACGGTCAAGACTTTCCAGTGGACCAATCCGCATTGCGTCGTCTGGGTACTGGTGCAGCCGGAGGGCGGGGGCGAGCCGCAGGAGTGGAGTATTGAAACCACGAGTCCCGGCGTTTTGACGCGCGGCGGTTGGACCCGCAATTCGATCAAGCCCGGCGATCGCGTCAGCGTCGAGTTCAATCCGCTGCGCGACGGCTCGCACGGCGGGGGCTTGAATTCCGTCACGCTGCTGGATACCGGTCAGAAATTGTCCGCCAGCTTCGCCGCTTCCGAAAAGCCGAGCTGATCAGGCGTCCAACACCCGCCGGTAGCGTCGGCATCGTGATGTCGATCGGTGCGAGCATTCGTCACTAGAGCACGTCGCGTAGCCGGTAGTACAGCATCGCCAGCATCAGCGATGGCCGCCTCAAGAGGCGGCCGCCGGGAAAGTCGCGATGCGGGATGCGCCCGAACACATCGAAGCGCTCGGCGGTGCCGGCGATTGCTTCCGCCGTCAATTTGCCCGCCAACCCGGCCAGTGCGACTCCGTGACCGGAAAAGCCTTGCAGGTAGAACACGTTGCGCGCGAGGCGTCCGAAGTCCGGCGCGCGGCTCATGGTGATGTCCAGGTAGCCGCCCCAGGCATAGGCGACCTTGACCTGTTCGAGCGCGGGGAAGGCGCGCGCCATGCGCTTGCGCATCGACTCGGCCAGACGCGGCGGCTGGACCGAGCTGTAGCTGACTCGTCCGCCGAATAGCAGTCGATGGTCTTGCGAACGCCTGAAGTAGTCCAGGATCCAATTGATGTCGGCAACGGCCGCATTGGTCGGCAGCAGTTTTCTAGCGCGCTCTTCGCCGAGCGGCTCCGTCGCGATGATGTAGGTGCCCACGCCCAAAATCCGCCGCGCCAATGCAGGCGCGACGGCACCGATATAGGCGTTACCGCACAGCACGAGATGGGTGCAGCGTATCGCGCCTTGCGCGGTTTGTACGCGGACCTCCGGACCGTCCTCGTAGCGCAATACCTCGGAATTTTCATAGATCACGGCACCGGCCGCTTCCGCGGCGCGGGCCAGGCCTTGAGTGTACTTGAGGGGGTGCAAGTGCCCGCTGCGTGAGTCGATGAGTCCGCCAAGATATCGGTCGCTTCGCACGTGGGATTGAACCTCGTCGCGGCTCAGTATGCGCACCGACTCGTAGGCGTACTCCTCGTGTAGCTCGCGGCTCCATTGCTCAAGCTCCTGCACGTGGCGCGGTTTCACGGCGACATGCACATGATTGGGGTGGTAGTCGCAATCGATGGCGTGGTCGCGCATCAGCGACTGAGTCAGATCCAACGCCTCAATCGAGAGGGCGAACAATCGTTGGGCGTCATCCCGGCCCACTTGGGCGATGAGCTTCGGTTGACCCACGGCCAAGCCAAATATGGTTTGGCCGCCGCTGCGGCCCGACGCCCCGTAGGCCACCTCACGGGCTTCCAGCAGAGCCACTTTGTAGCCGCGCTTGGCAAGATGTAGTGCCGCGGAGCATCCGGCGATGCCGCCGCCGAGCACGCACACATCAGCCCGGATGTCGCCGCGCAAGGCGTCGCGCTTGGGCGATGGGCCGGAAGCCGATGGGCCGGAAGCCAAGTAGTAGGAGGGGGCGGGGGGAAACGAGAGGCGCATCGAGTTTTTGACGAAAGTGTTTAAAATCTTATGGCTATTGACAGGATTGGGTGCCTGTGAGCCTACAGAGGTTTTCCATCAAAATGCAATACTGTTGCATCGCACAAAACACGTCTAAGTGTTGGAAATGCCTAAATCTTAGCTCTTTTCGCACGGGTTCCTAAGACGGGGCCCGGGCGGTGTGGTGTAATACTGGCGTTCTCAAAGGTTAGTCGTCCACTCGGACGTTTAATATATTAAACATGCCGCGCCTGCCGCTCATTGGAATTCCGGCTGATCGCCGGCTGTATGGAAAGCACTATTTCCACATGGTCGGCGAGAAGTACATCGAAGCTGTCGCCCAGGGCGCGAAGGCGGTGCCGGTGCTCGTACCCGCTCTGGGGTCCGAAATTGATTTGCCATCCTTGTTGGATGCCTGCGACGGATTGCTGCTCACGGGCAGTCCATCGAATGTTGAACCTCAACACTACGGAGGACCGGCAAGTGAGCCGGGAACGCTACATGACCCAAATCGGGACGCTACGACGCTTCCGCTGATTCCGCGGGCTGTCGCCGCCGGCTTGCCGGTGCTGGCGATCTGCCGCGGATTTCAGGAGATGAATGTCGCCTACGGCGGCACATTGAACCCCCGCTTGCATGAGGTGCCGGGGAATCTCGAACACCGCGAGGATGAGTCTCTACCCCTGGACGTGCAATATGCGCCGGTGCATGAGGTGCTGCTCGAGCCCGGAGGGCAACTGCAGAAAATCGCAGGCCGGGATCGCTTGAGAGTGAATTCACTGCATTCGCAGGGAGTCGAAAAACTCGGGGGCGATTTGGCGGTCGAGGCGCGTGCACCGGATGGCGTGATCGAAGCCTTTCGCGTTGCGGATTCACCGGCCTTCGCGCTGGCGCTGCAATGGCATCCGGAGTGGCAGTTTGCACGGGACCCCTTTTCCAGCGCGTTGTTTGCAGCATTTGGCAAGGCCAGCTTTCGTCGCGCGTATTCAAGGTGATGTATGGCGAGCACGATTCAACAATTCCTGAGAGAACACGGTATTTCCGAAGTCGAGGCGATCATTCCGGACATGGCCGGTGTTGCGCGCGGCAAGTTGATGCCCGCCGAGAAATTTGCGGAAGAAGAGGGCATGCGTCTGCCCGAAGCGATCTTCCTGCAAACGGTCACCGGGGACTATCCGGACGACCAGAGCGCGATGAATCCGTCGGACATCGACATCGTGTTGAAGGCGGATCCGAAGACCGTACGGGTCGTGCCTTGGGCCGCGGAGCCGACGGCGCAGGTGATCCACGATTGCTTCTACGGCGATGGCAGCCCCGTCACCATGGCGCCGCGCCACGTGCTGCGGCGGGTGCTCGATCTGTATGAGGCGCAAGGCTGGGAGCCGGTCGTCGCGCCCGAGCTGGAATTTTTCTTGGTGGAACCGAACATCGATTCCGACTATCCCTTGAAGCCGCCGGTGGGCCGCTCGGGCCGTCCGGAAATCGGCCGGCAAGCCTATAGCATCGCTGCGGTCAATGAGTTCGACCCGCTGTTCGACGACATGTACTCGTTCTGCGAGGCGCAGGACATCGAGATCGACACGCTGATTCACGAATCCGGCGCGGCGCAAATGGAGATCAACCTGCTGCACGGCTATCCCATGGGCCTGGCGGACCAGGCCTTCCTATTCAAGCGCACGGCGCGCGAAGCGGCCATGCGCCATAAAATGTACGCCACCTTCATGGCGAAGCCGATGGCCAAAGAGCCCGGCAGCGCGATGCACTTGCATCAAAGCATCATCGACTCGAAGACCCGCAAGAATATTTTCAGCCTTTCCGACGGTTCGCCTTCGGAACTGTTTTTCGGACACATCGCCGGCCTGCAAAAATACCTGCCGGGTGCGATGTCGCTGTTTTGTCCCAACGTGAACAGTTACCGGCGCATCAGCCGCTATTCGTCGGCGCCCATCAATGTGCATTGGGGCTACGACAACCGAACTGCGGGCTTGCGCGTGCCGATGTCCGGGCCCGACGCCCGGCGCGTGGAAAATCGGGTGGGCGGCGCCGACGCGAATCCCTATCTTGCCATTGCGGCCTCGTTGGCCTGCGGCTATCTCGGCATGATGGAGCGGCTCAAGCCCTCGGAGCCCATCGGCGGCAGTGCTTACGATATGGCCATTGCTCTGCCGCGCACCCTGGCCGAGGCGCTGCGTTTGCTGCGGGAATCCAAGCCGCTGGTGGACCTGTTCGGTGATCGCTTTGTATTGGCCTACACGGCCGTCAAGGAAGCCGAGTACGAGACTTTCGCGCAAGTCATCAGTTCATGGGAGCGCGAACACTTGTTGTTGAACGTCTAGGAGTAGCCTGGCGGTCGCGTGGCTGCTGCGCTATAACTAGCCTATCTTAAAAAAATAGAGGAAGCGTCGGATGTTCAGCGTTCGTCGGACGGCGATTCTGGCGCTTGTGTGTTGGTTGACCTTGAGCAGCTGCGGCGGCAAGTCCACCGGCGGCTTGGGCGCGAGCAGCGCCGGTGGCGCCAAGGATCTTAACCTCTACATCTGGTCCGATTACCTGGCGCCGAATACGCTCCCGGATTTTGAGAAGCAGACCGGCGTCAAAGTGCACGCCGCCTACTTCGATACCAACGAAACGCTCGAGACCAAACTGCTTGCCGGCAGCAGCGGATTCGACATCGTGGTGCCCACCGCCTCCTACTTCGAGAGGCAGATCAAGGCCGGCGCCTTTCTTGTCCTGGACAAATCCAAGCTGCCCAATTTCAAGAACATGGATCCGCAGCTCATGGCCAAGGTTGCCCTGCACGATCCGGACAACCGCCATGGCGTCATCTATTTGTGGGGCACCAACGGCATTGGCTACAACGAGAAGATGGTCAAGGCTCTCATGCCCGATGCGCCGCTCGACAGCTGGCGTCTGGTATTCGACCCGGCAGTCGCCGCGAAAGTGGCGAAGTGCGGCATCAGCCTGCTGGACTCGCCTGCCGAAATGCTGCGCGCCGTTTACAACTATCTGGGAAAGAATCCGAATTCGCAGAGCTCGGATGATCTCGCACAGGCGGAGGCGGTGCTGAGCAAAATTCGGCCATTCATCCGTAACTTCAGTTCGTCCGAATACATCGAGGCGCTCGCCAACGGTGATCTGTGCATCTCCGTGGGCTACAACGGCGATGTGATGCAGGCGCGCGATCGTTCGCGCGAGGCCAATAAAGGCATCGAGATCAAGTACGCCGTGCCCAAGGAAGGCTCGATTCTTTGGTTCGATATGCTGGCGATTCCGAAAGATGCGCCGGACCCGGAAAGCGCCTACGCCTTCATGAACTACATCATGACGCCGCAGGTCATCGCGGACATCTCCAACTTCAAGCGCTATGCCAATGCCAATGCCGCCTCGCAAGCCTTGGTGCTGCCGGCCGTCAAAGATGATCCGGGGATCTATCCGCCGCTCGATCAACGGCAGTCACTGGCGGTGCAGCTGGCCGATTCGCCGGATCAGACTCGCGCGATCACCCGGGTTTGGCAAAAATTCAAGACGGGTCAATAACCGATGGCGACTTCCGCGGGAGGTGCCGTCAAAGCCCAGCCCTGGAACGATCCCGCTGCGCGGCCCTACGTAGAAGTCGAGCGCATCACCAAATCGTTCGGTGATTTCACCGCGGTCAACGACGTTTCCTTGAAAATCTACAAGGGCGAGATCTTTTGCCTGTTGGGTGCCTCCGGATGCGGCAAGACCACCTTGCTGCGCATGTTGGGCGGATTCGAAACGCCGACGTCGGGAAAAATTCTCATCGACGGCGAGGACATGACCGGCGTGCCGCCTTACGAGCGGCCGGTGAACATGATGTTCCAGTCGTACGCATTGTTTCCTCACATGACCGTCGAACGCAACGTGGCCTTCGGCTTGAAACAGGACCGCCTGCCCAAGACTGAGATCCAGGAGCGCGTAGCGACCATGCTGGAACTCGTGAAAATGAGCGAATACGCCAAACGCATGCCTCACCAGCTATCCGGCGGGCAACGCCAGCGGGTTGCGCTGGCCCGCTCGCTGGTCAAGCGCCCCAAGCTGCTGCTGCTGGATGAACCCTTGGGCGCTCTCGATAAGAAGCTGCGAGAGCATACGCAATTCGAATTGATCAGCCTGCAGGACAAGCTGGGCGTCACCTTCATCGTCGTCACCCACGATCAAGAGGAAGCCATGACTTTGGCGAGCCGCATCGGCGTGATGAATCACGGCGAAATTGTTCAAGCGGGGACGCCGTCCGAGATCTACGAGTTCCCCGGCTCGAAGTTCGTGGCGGATTTCGTCGGCTCGGTGAATATGTTCGAGGGCAAACTCATCGAGGATGAGCCGGACTATGTTCGCATCGGCTCGGCGGAACTGGGGGGAACGATCTACGTCAGCCACGGAATCAGCGCGCCGCCGGAGGCCGTCGTCTGGGCGGCCGTGCGCCCGGAAAAAATATTCATGTCCACCACGGCACCTGCGGGCGGCGCGGATAACGTGGTGCGCGGCGCCGTTCAGGACATCGCCTATCTCGGCGACTTATCGATCTACCTGGTCAAGCTGCCCACCGGTAAAGTGGTGCGGGTCACACAACCTAACACCTCGCGCCACGCCGAAGCGATCGGCTGGGATCAGCAGGTGTATTTATCATGGGATGCGACCAGCCCGGTGGTGGTGACCCGTTAACTCCACCACCCTGGCAGGACAGCTTCGCCGGGTCGGCATCACCGGCCGGGGACTGGTTGTGGCGCTGCCATACCTGTGGCTGCTGCTGTTTTTCGTCGTGCCTTTCGTCATTGTCCTCAAGATATCGTTCTCGGACATGGACCTGGCGATTCCGCCCTACAAGCCGCTTCTGGAATGGATCGGCAAGAACTCTCTGGCCATCAAGCTCAATTTCAACAACTACGCCTTCCTGTTCACCGACTCCCTGTACCTGCACGCTTTCGCGAACTCGATCAAGGTCGCGTTTCTCTCGACGTTGATGTGTTTGGGCATAGGTTATCCGATGGCCTACGGGATCGCGCGCGCCAGGCCGGCGTTGCGCAATGTCCTGCTGCTGCTGGTCATCCTGCCGTTTTGGACGTCGTTGCTGCTGCGGGTCTATGCCTGGATCGGGCTCTTGAAGGCCAATGGCGTGATCAACAATGCGCTGATGTCGCTGGGAATCATCCATGAGCCCTTGACGATGCTGTACACGCCGTTCGCCATGTACGTGGGCATCGTGTATTCCTACCTGCCGTTTCTCATCCTGCCGCTGTACGCGAATTTGGAAAAAATGGATTGGCAGTTGCTCGAAGCGGCGGAGGACTTGGGCTGCCGCCCCTGGCAGGCGTTCTACAAAATCACCTTGCCGCTTTCCCGCAACGGTATTTTGGCGGGTTCCATGCTGGTGTTCATTCCGGCGGTCGGCGAATTCGTGATCCCGGCGCTGCTCGGCGGTCCGAACGCTCTCATGATCGGGCGGGTGCTGTGGGATGAATTTTTCTCGAATCGCGCATGGCCGGTGGCGAGCGCGGTAGCGATTTTGCTGCTGATACTCTTGGTGCCGTTCATGATGTGGTACCAAAGCGTGCAAGCGCGCGAGTCGGCGGGCGCGCGATGAATTATCGCAGCTCGTTTTTCATCCTGACCTGTATTGCGTTCGGCTTCGCGTTTCTCTACATCCCGATTCTGTCCATGGTGGTGTTTTCCTTCAACGCCTCCAAGCTGGTGACTGTTTGGGACAACGCCCATTCGCCGACACTCAAGTGGTACTACGCGCTGCTGAATAACGAGGAGATTCTGGACGCGGCGTGGATTTCTCTGAAGGTGGCCGTCATCAACGCCACGGGCTCGGTGATCTTGGGTGTGCTGGCCGGTTTCGGCCTGGCGCGATTCAGTCAATTCCGCGGTCGATTTACCTTGAATGCGATGACGACCGCGCCGTTGGTCATGCCCGAGGTGATCACGGGGCTATCCTTGTTGCTGCTGTTCGTCGCCCTGGAGCAGCTCATCGGGTGGCCCGCGGGACGCGGAATTACCACCATGACCATCGGTCACATGACTTTTTCCATGGCCTACGTGACGGTCATCGTGAATTCGCGTCTGGCAAGTTTCGACACCGCGCTCGAGGAAGCGGCGATGGACCTGGGCGCGCGTCCTTTGAAGATATTCTTCGTCATCACGCTGCCCATCATCTTCCCCGCCATTTTGTCGGGGTGGCTCCTGGCATTCACGCTCTCCTGGGATGACCTGGTTATTTCCAGCTTCACGTCGGGTCCGGGCAACAGCACGTTGCCCATGGTGGTGTTTTCCAAGGTCCGCTTGGGCGTCAGCCCCGAAATCAACGTACTCGCGACCATCACGCTGGCCGTGGTGACGACGATGATCGTCGCCGTGAGCCTGTGGATGGCGCGCCGGGCCAAGCTCGATGCCGCATAGACGACGGGCGGCATCAGGCGGGAACAGGCTCTAAATCCTATCCAGCGGCGTGTTGCCTCCGGTGAACTGCGAGCGCGCCTGCGCGAGCCGATACTTGTGCTCGGAGCGCCAGCGCCGCCAATCGCGCAGGCCGGCGATCGCATAGACAATCTTGAACAGGCTCAGGCGCCGCAGGACCTTCGGCGTATCGAACAGGTCGCCCGCGAGCATCGAGATGACGCCCTGTTCCAGTCGCCAGGTATTGCGCGGTTCACGGAACATTTGCGCCATCACCGGCCCATTGAAGCGGTAGATGAAGAATGAAAATCGCGCCATGCCGGCGCGCTGGCGCTTTTCCAGCTTGCGCAGCAGCCCCTTCTCGCGCTGCGGCTCGCGCAGGGCGGTATCGACCGCCGCCGCAGCCTGTTCTGCGCCGCTCATGGCCAGGTAGACGCCCGAGGAGAACACGGGATCTAGAAATGCGAACGCATCACCCACCATCACCCAGCCCGGGCCGCCCATCCGCGTCGAGTCATAGGAATAGTTGCCGGTGACGCGCACCTCGCCGATGAGCTCAGCGCCTTCGATTCTTTTCCGCAAGCCTGGGCTAAGGTGCAGCGTGTCCATCAGGAACTCCGCGGTGCGCCCTTTGCGCTGCTTCAAATATTCCGGACGGCATACCGCGCCGATGCTCATCACGCCGTCCGGCAGCGGGATCATCCACATCCAGCCGTGGTCGAAACGGTAGATGCTGATGTTGCCGGCGTCCTCGCCCGCGCGCAGCGCCGCGCCACGGAAGTGGCCGAAAATGGCGGCGCTCTGGTGTTGGCCGTTCTTGCGGCGCAGTTTCTTTCCTGCGGACAGG
Organism: Steroidobacteraceae bacterium; assembly: GCA_035643995.1. Classification (GTDB taxonomy): domain Bacteria; phylum Pseudomonadota; class Gammaproteobacteria; order Steroidobacterales; family Steroidobacteraceae; genus Bog-1198. Next base: position 24,382 of record DASQPK010000091.1, read on the forward strand.
AACGCGTCGCGGCCGCTGGCGTCGATGAGGTAGCGCGCCTGAATGCCGTAACTGCGGCCCTCATCGCTGCGAACTTCGAGGCGTGTCTCGCGCGGACCGGTTTGATCAATGCGCAGTACTTCATGTCCCTCACGGGCATCGGCGCCGCTTTCACGCGCGTGGTCGTAGAGCATTTTGTCGAAGTCCTGCCGCCACACTTGGTAGGCGTGCGGAGGACTGTTGCCGATGGCGCGCGCGAAGGCGTAGGTATTGTAGCCGCGTTCATTGTCCGCCTCGAAATCGGCGCCGGGCTTGAAAATGCCGAGCGCGCGCACTTTGTCGAGCACGCCGAGGCGCTCGAACACCGGCAGATTCATCGGCAACAGCGACTCGCCAATGTGAAATCGAGGGTGATGCGCCTTTTCCAGCGCGATCACCTTGTAGCCGCGCCTCGCCAATAAGGTCGCCGCCGTGCTGCCGGCCGGGCCGCCGCCGACTACCGCGACGTCGCAGACTTCAGTCGTCGTTTCCATGCTTCTAAACCAACACTCTTTCAATGCCGCCGGTGTTCGCTCGCCTCACGTAATCCGGCAGCCAGTCGGGTCCCAGCAGATTCTTGGCGATTTCCACCACGATGTAATCGGCGTCCATTTCGGCATCGTCGTTGAAGCGCTTCAGTCCCTGCAGGCATGACGGACACGATGTCAGTATTTTCACCTCACCCTGATGGCCGCCGGCCCGGATTTCGTCGACGCCGGCGCGAACTTCCTGCTCTTTGCGGAAACGCACCTGGGTCGAAACATCCGGCCGTGTGGCGGCGAGCGTGCCCGACTCACCGCAACAGCGCTCGTTCAAGGCTATCGTCCCGTTCTGTGCGCTGTTCATCAGGGTATTCACCACGGTGAGCGGATCGTACTTTTTCATCGGTGAATGACACGGGTCGTGGTACATGTAGCGCGTGCCGGTGACATTTTCCAGCCGCACCCCCTTCTCCAACAGATACTCATGGATGTCCATGATTTTGGACCCCGGAAATATACTATCGAATTCGTAGCTCTGTAGTTGATCGAAACAAGTGCCGCAGCTCACGACCACCGTCTTGATGTCGAGGTAGTTGAGTGTATTGGCGACCCGGTGAAACAATACCCGGTTGTCGGTGATGATCTTTTCCGCCTTGTCGAATTCCCCGGCGCCGCGCTGCGGATATCCGCAGCACAGATATCCCGGGGGCAGCACGGTCTGTACGCCCACATGCCACAACATCGCCTGCGTGGCGAGTCCCACCTGCGAGAACAAGCGCTCGGAACCGCAGCCGGGGAAATAGAACACGGCTTCGGATTCGCTGCTGACCCGGGCCGGGTCCCGGATGATGGGAACGTAGTTGCGGTCTTCGATGTCGAGCAGGGCCCGTGCCGTTCTCTTCGGCAGACCACCCGGCATGCGTTTGTTGACGAAGTGAATGACTTGTTCCCTGATCGGCGGCTTGCCGGTGGTGGCCGGCGGCCGCTTGGTCTGCGCCCGGGCAAATGTATTGAGCGCCCGGTTGCCGAGCCGCTGCACTTTGTAGCCCCAATCGATCATGACCTTTCGGGTCAGCTTGATCGATTGGGGATTGGTGGCATTCAAGAAAAACATCGAGGCGGCTGTGCCCAAGTTGAAGCGCTTCTTGTGCATGCGGCGCAGCAGATCGCGCATGCCCATCGAAACATCCCCGAAGTCGATGCCGACCGGGCAGGGCGACTCGCACTTGTGGCAGACGGTGCAGTGATCTGCCACGTCCGATAGTTCGTCCCAGTGCCGAATCGACACGCCGCGCCGCGTCTGCTCTTCATAGAGAAACGCCTCGATGAGCAGCGAAGTCGCCAGAATCTTATCTCGAGGCGAATACAGCAGGTTCGCACGCGGCACGTGGGTGGCGCAAACCGGCTTGCACTTGCCGCAGCGCAGGCAATCCTTGATGGCATCGGAGATCGTGCTGATATCGGATTGCTGCATGATCAGCGATTCATGTCCCAATAGACCGAAACTGGGCGTATAGGCGCGGCGCAAGTCACTTTGCGGCATGAGCTTGTGCTGATTGAAATGCCCGTCAGGATCGACTCGTTGCTTGTAGCTGCGAAACGCGGCGAGCTCCGCGTCGGAAAGATATTCGAGCTTGGTAATGCCGATTCCGTGCTCACCGGAGATCACGCCGTTCAAGGCGCGGGCGATGCGCATGATCCGCGCCACCGCGCGGTTCGCGGTGTGCAGCATCGCGTAGTCGTCGGAATTGACCGGAATGTTGGTGTGCACATTGCCGTCGCCGGCATGCATGTGCAGCGCGACGAATATGCGGCCATGCAGGATACGCTTGTGGATGGCATCGCAATGCTCGAGCACCGGCGCGAAGGCGCTGCCCACAAATATGCGCGCCAGCGTCGCCCGCACCTCGGTTTTCCAGCTGACCCGAATACTCCGGTCCTGCAGACGGTCGAATACGCTGCCCGAGTCGCTCTCCGCGTCGTCCATGTTGTCAAGCAGGTATTGCCAACGCGCGCGGATGCTCAAGATCAGATCCCGGGCTTCGGACGTGCGCGCGGCGTCGGCATCCGCGGCGACGCCGGAGGCGCCGCGCGATGCGCCGCCCGAGCCGCTTTCACCGGCAAAGTATTCCTCCAGCGCGGCCAGCAATTCGAGCTTGTTGCGGATGGACAGTTCGATATTGATGCGCTCGATGGCATCCGTGTACTCACCCAGGCGCTCCAAGGGAATGACCACGTCCTCGTTGATCTTGAAGGCATTGGTGTGCTTGGCGATCGCGGCGGTCTTGGCGCGATCCAGCCAGAATTTGCGCCGCGCATCGGCGTTCACCGCGATGAATCCTTCGCCGGAACGAGCATTGGCCAGGCGCACGACATGCGAAGTGGCGGCCGCCACGGCGGTCTCGTCCTCGCCGACGATGTCGCCCAGCAGCACCATTTTAGGCAAGGCGCCGCGCTTCGATTTGGTGCTGTAGCCCACCGCGCGCAAATACCGCTCGTCCAAATGCTCGAGGCCCGCCAGCAGCGTGCCTTTCGCCTTTGCGTTTGCGTCCAGGTACTGCGTAATCTCCATGATGCTGGGTATCGCGTCGCGCGCCTGACCGAAAAACTCCAGGCACACGGTCCGGGTGTACTTGGGCATGCGATGCAAGATCCATCGCGCGGCCGTGATCAGTCCGTCGCAGCCCTCTTTCTGGACGCCCGGCAATCCGCCCAAGAATTTATCGGTCACGTCCTTGCCCAATCCGATCTTGCGAAATTTCGCGCCCTCGATGTCGAGCCGCTCGCTGCGCAGCACTTCGGCCTGTTCCGCGGGCTTTGAACCCTCTTTCCAAACCAGATCGAAACTCGCGACCGATACATCATGAATCTTGCCCAAGTTGTGGTTCAGGCGCGTGACCTCGAGCCAATTGCCTTGCGCATCGACCATGCGCCACCACGCCAAGTTGTCGACCGCCGTGCCCCACAACACCGCCTTTTTGCCGCCGGCATTCATGGCAATGTTGCCGCCGATGCAGGACGCGTCCGCGGAGGTCGGATCGACTGCGAACACGAAGCCGGCGCGTTCAGCCGCCTCGGTCACGCGTTTGGTGACGACACCGGCAGCGGAAAATATGCTGGCCGTGCTGATCGTATTGCCGGGCAGCGCGAATGTCTCGACCGGACCCAAGGTCTCGAGCTTTTCCGTATTGATCACCGCGGACCACGGCGTCAGAGGCACCGTGCCGCCCGTGTAGCCGGTGCCCCCGCCGCGCGGGATGATGGTCAGCCCGAGCTCGATGCAATCGCGGACCAAGTGAGGGATTTCTGTTTCTGCGTCGGGCATGAGCACCAAGAACGGCAGCTCCACGCGCCAGTCGGTGGCATCCGTGACATGCGCGACGCGCGAGAAAGCATCGAAGCGGATATTGTCGGTGCGGGTGTGCCTGAGCAGCAACCTGCGCGCACGCTTGCGCTTGACGGCGATATCGGCGAATTGCCGCTCGAATCGCGTCACGGCTTGCAGGGCGGCGTGCAGCAATTCTCCGACTTTGGCATCGCGCGCCTCATCGGCGCCGTCGCGGCGCTTTTCAACCTCGCACAGACGATGATGCATGGCCGCAATGAGCTGGCGCCGCCGCTTGGGGTTGTCGAGCAGATCGTCCTGCAGGTAGGGGTTGCGGTCGACCACCCACATGTCGCCCAACACCTCGTACAGCATGCGCGCCGACCGGCCGGTGCGCCGCTCGCCGCGAAGCCCATCCAGAACGCTCCACGCGGTTTCGCCCAGCAGCCGGATGACGATCTCGCGATCGGCCAGCGAGGTGTAGTTGTACGGAATTTCGCGCAGTCGCGATTCCGGCTCTTTTTCCACGGGAGGTCGCGCTGCGTCGGCAAAATCTGCGACGGCGTTCATGTTCGACCGAGTTTACGCATTTTTCGGCCCGAAGTTGTGCATTCAACGCGGCCTTGCCGTCTCAAGTCGTTGTTTCATCGGCCGTTAGCTTCAAGTGTGCGACACCTATCCGCCAGTACTCAGCAGGAACTCGACAGCCTCGGCGTGGTGCGCGGCTTGGTTGAGGGATCCTTGGCGCGCAACGAGCTGGCGATTCCCTCCCTGCCCGAGGTGGCGGTTCGCGTCGTGGGCAGCGGCACCAAGAATTCCGGCAACGCCCATCTGCTCGCGGACATCATTCAGGCGGACGCCGCGCTGACTGAGTACGTTCTGCGGATTGCCTCATCGGCGGCCAAACGTCCAGCGTTGCCGATCACATCGCTGCAGCACGCGATTGCCTGGCTGGGTCTCGATGACGTCGCCAACATTGCCTTTACGCTGGCCTTGCAGGGCAGAATGCTGCGCGTCGAGGGCCAGCATCGCAAAGCGCGCAGGCTTTGGCGCCATTCGTTGGCGAGTGCGCTGTGGGCACGCCAGCTCGCGCATCTCGTGCACCGAGAGACCGGGCTCTGCTACCTGTGCGGGTTGCTGCATAACATCGGCAGGGCGGTCACGCTGGGTGCTGTGCATGATGTCGCACAGCGCGCCGGCCTCGAACTCGCCGGCAGCGACTACGACGGGCTCATCGATATTTTTAGTCACGACGTTGGGCATCGCGTCATGTCCGCATGGGATTTGCCGCCGCCCGTGCTCACCGTCGTGGCCCTATGGGGCAAGTACGCCACTGCGGGCGAGCTCCGGTGGGAAAGCAACGTGGTCAACTTCGCACACAAGCTGGCGGATTTCACGCTGCACGAACCTTGCATGCAGACTCGGGAATTGCTGTTGGTGGATCAAGCTTATCGGGACCTGGGATTGTCGGTACAACACGCAGAGCCGCTGTTCGATTCAACCGCTGCGATCAACGCGGAACTGGATCGGTATCTTTCTCCTTGAGCCCTTGAAACCCTCAAGCCCTTGAAAGCTAACGCAGTCCGGTTTCCTGGCGGGCGATCACGATGCGCTGAATTTCGCTGGTGCCCTCGTAGATTTCGGTGATTTTGGCGTCGCGAAAGTATCGCTCCAGGGGCAGCTCCTTGCTGTAGCCCATGCCGCCATGGATCTGCAAGGCCGCGTGGGCATTGAACATGGCAGTCTCCGAGGCATAGAGTTTCGCCATGCTGCCCTCGGTCGTGGTTCTGGCGCCGCTGCTCTTTGCAGCCTGCTTGGCCCATGCCGCCTGCAGCATGAGCAATCGCGATGCCGACAACCGGGTTTTCATGTCGGCGATCTTCGCCTGGGTCATTTGAAAAGAGCCGATCGGCGCGCCGAACGCGCGGCGTTCCTTCGCGTAACTCAAGGCCGCATCGTAGGCGGCGCGCGCGATGCCGTTGGCCTGTGCCGCGATCCCGACGCGCCCCTGATCGAGAATGGTCATCGCGATGGCGAAGCCATTTCCCTCCTCGCCGAGTCGATTGGCGATGGGGATTTTATAGCCGACGAATTCGATCTCGCAGGTTGCGGAGGCACGGATGCCGAGCTTGGGCTCGATCTTGCCGCGAATGAAGCCGGGTTGATTGCAGTCGAGAATGAATGCGGTGATGCCTTTGGCCTTGGCCTCCGGGTTGGTGACGGCGAACATCACCATATGGTCGGCCACGGGTCCTGAGGTGATCCAGGATTTCTTGCCATTGAGCAGGTAGTGGGAGCCGTCCGCCGCTAGAACGGCGCGGGTGCGCATATTGGCCGCATCCGACCCGGACTGCGCCTCGGTTAGGCCATAACAGCCGAGAGCCTTGCCGGAGGCGACCGGCGTGACGAAGCGGCGTTTCTGCTCCTCGGTACCGAATTGCAATATTCCGTTGTTGTACAGCGAGTTATTCACCGACACGATGGTCGAGTGGGCGGCATCGGCATAGGCGATCTCCTCCATCATCAGCACGTAGCAAATCGAATCCAGCCCCGCGCCGCCGTATTCCTCCGGGACCTCGACGCCCATGAAGCCGAGTTCGCCGGCCTTGCGGATCGTGTCCTTGGGGAAGTCCCCGGAAGCGTCGAATTGTGCGGCGATCGGCGCAATCTCGTTCTGCGCAAATTCTCGCGCCGCCGCTTGAATCATCAATTGACTTTCTGTGAGCGTGAAGTTCATGTTTCGATTATCGTGGTATCCATGAAAAATACCACTCTGGTGAATCACCCGCCCGCCGTCGCCATCCCTACGGACAATCGGCCGCTGGTGGCGCCCATCTTTCAATCGGTGAAGTTCTCCTTTGACGATACGAATGAAACGCTGCGCTACCAGCGCGGCGAGCGAGACGGCTTCTTTTATTCGCGCACCTCCAATCCGACCCTGACCCAATTGCAGCGTTTGCTCAGCGAGCTGCAGGGCAGGGACGACTGCCTGCTGACCGGCTCGGGCGTCGCGACGATAGCGGCAAGTCTTCTCGCTCTGTGCAAAGCGGGCGATCACGTCCTGCTGTTCATCGAATCCTACGGGCCCACGCGCTACATCGTGCAGCACCTGCTGGCCAAGTTCGGCGTCACGCACACCATGCTTTCGATCGAAGATTTGCCGGGCATCGAAAAGTTGCTCAAGGAGAAACCGACTCGATTGGTGATCTTCGAAAGCCCCACCAATCCCATCACCAAAATCGCGGACATCGAGCACTTGACCGCCAATGCGCGGGCAGCGGGGTGTCTTACCGTAATGGACAACACCTTTGCCGGCTTTCACAACCACGGCGGCTACGACATCGACGTGTACCTTCACAGCCTGACCAAGTACGCCTCCGGACACGGCGATGTGATGGGCGGAGCCATCATCGCGCGGCACGAACTCATCGCAGCGATGCGCAAAGATATCGGGCCGATGGGTCCGGCGCTCGATCCGCACGCGGCTTTCCTGATTCAGCGCGGTATGCGCACCTACTTTCTGCGCTACGAGCGGCAATGCGCCAACGCCCTTAGCATAAGCGAATTTCTGCTCAAATGTCCGCAGGTGAAGCGAGTGCATTACCCGGGTCTGCCGAGTCATCCGCAGCACACGCTGGCGCGGCGGCAAATGAAAGACTTCGGCACGGTGGTCAGCCTTGAATTGGACGGTGGTTACTCCGAAGGCGGCCGCTTCGCAGAATCCCTGGAATTGTTTTCCATTGCCGCCAGCGTCGGCTCCACCGAGTCGCTGGTCATGCCGCCGCAGTTATTGCACGGCGGCACGTATACGGCAGAACAGCGCGCCATGTCGCTGGTGGGCAAGGGGACCGTGCGCCTCTCGATCGGCCTGGAAGACGAACAAGATTTGAAAGACGATCTCGCCCAGGCGCTGAAGCAGGCATTTGGTCAACATGTTGATTTGACATAATTTCATTAACATAATCTGATTCTCGCTCAAGCATCTGCCCGCGATGCCGATCTGAAAAGGAGGTCGACAAGAACGTCGTGCAAGGTGCCAGAAGTGAGTCTTCAATCCGCAGTCGTCGTTTCCGCTTTGCACGCCCAAGCGGCCCACGCGTTCATGGGCGAATCCTTGGTCAGCCCGCAAAATATCGCGCCAATGCCCCGCGTCTGCGCGCAACTGGCGGAACTCACCGCGCAGCTCGCGGCCGATGCAATCCAGCTCGCGCGACTGATCCAATCGGACGCAGCCCTTGCCGGGGAAATCATGCGAGTGGCGAATTCTCCGGCGCTGCGCCCGCGCTCGCCCATCGTTTCCCTGCAGCAGGCCGTGTCCTGGCTCGGGGTTGCGGAGGTGCGCAACATCGCGATGGCGGTGATGCTGCGCGGCGAAGTATTCAGCGCTCCGGGACACGAACCGGAGTCCGAAGAGCTCTGGCGCGAGGCGTGGCTGGCGGGACTGTGGGCCAAGGAAATTGCCCGTGAGCGCCGCAAGCACGTGGAAAGCGCGTTCCTGGCCGCGCTCATGCATCGCACCGGTGCAGCACTGGCGCTGAAAATTCTCTCGGGATTCGAGGTGCAGCAGCGCACCGTGATGGACGCCAAGACGTTCGCCGGCCTGGTGAACGAATTTGAGCCTCGTTTCGGCCGATTGCTGATGAGCAATTGGCGCCTGCCCGATGATGTACAGGACGCGGCGAGCGATTGGCGCGACTACCGAAACTCAACCCATAGCGATCTGGCGGGAACGGTGCACGCCGCGCACCTCTTGGCCACCCACACCCTGCATCCGCAGCTGTTGGATGAAGTGCTGGTGATCGAGAGCCCGGTGTTTGAACAGCTCGGCGTGTTTCCCGACGATCGACGGCAGTTGCTGACAAAACGGGATCACGTCCGCAGCCTGGCGGGTATGTGATGCATCCGGCCGAATTCGACCTCATCTGTATAGGGTCGGGTCCAGCCGGTCAGAAGGCGGCGATTCAGGCGGCCAAAGCCGGCTTTCGCGCCTGCGTGGTTGAGCGCGAGCCGCAGGTGGGCGGCTCGTGCCTGCTTTCCGGCACCATTCCCAGCAAGGCCTTGCGCGAACAGGCGCTTCGATACCGGCGCATGCAAGGCAGCGCGACGTCTCTGGCGGTCGAGCTGCGCGGCGATGCGCCGTTGTCCGCACTCTTGCACGGCGTCGACAAAGTGATCGCCGCCCAAGACCGCTATCTTCTGGCACAGCTGATGCGCAACGGCGTCGAACTGGTCCGGGGCAAAGGCGTTTTCCTGGATGCGCAGCGAATCGAGGTGCAACACTTGGACGGTTCGCGCCGCATCCTGCACGCGCCCCGCGTGGTGCTCGCCAGCGGATCGCGGCCGCGGCATGTGGCCGCCATTGAAGTCGACCACGAACACGTGGTCGACAGCGATTCGATTTTAAGCCTGGGGTACATTCCCCGCTCCATGCTGGTGTTGGGCAGCGGCGTCATCGCCTGCGAATATGCATCCATCTTTGCCGCACTGGGCTGCAGGGTGACGATGCTGGACAAGGCCGCGGAGCCTCTCGGATTCCTTGATCCGGCGCTGCGCCAAGGATTCCTCGCCGCGTTTCGCGCCATGGGCGGCGAATACTGCGGTGGTTCCGAGGTCAGCGGCGCACGCTTCGACGGGTTCTCCCAGGTCGAAGTTCAGCTGCGCGGCGCCGAACCTCTGGCATCGGACATTGTGTTCGCGGCCTTCGGCCGAGTCGCCAATCTCGAGGGCATCGGACTCGATCGGCTGGGCCTCAACATCAGCGCGCGCGGAACCGTGCAAGTCAACGATTTCTTCGAAACGAGTATTCCCGGAATATTTGCCGCCGGCGATGCCATCGGTCCGCCGGCGCTTGCCTGTGCCGCCGCCGATCAGGGCCGTCGCGCCGCGCTGGTTGCGTTGGGATTGCCGCCGCCCGCCATCACCAGCCTGGTACCGAGCGGCGTATACACCATTCCCGAGATCGCCTGCGTCGGTCTGTCGCAGACCGAAGCGGCGGCAAGGAATATGGACGTCATCGTCGGCCGGGCTGATTTCAGCGAAGTGGCGCGCGCGCATATCGCCGGCGAGCCATCGGGATTCCTCGCGCTATTGTGCGATCGGGCCGCTGCGCGCGTGCTGGGAGTTCAGGTGCTGGGCGAAGGCGCGACGGAACTCGTTCACCTGGGCCAAGCGGCCATTGCGGCGGGTGCCACGGCGGATTTCTTCATCGAACAGATTTTCAATTTTCCCACCATGAGCGAAGCATATCGAATCGCTGCATTCGATGTCTTGAAGAAGCGCTCGCTGCCGCAACCTGCGCGACTCAACATCGCGGCCGCCGCCCGCGCGGCGCGCCTATAGGTTTCGAATCAATATATCGCCGAACTCGCTGCACTTGACCTCGGTCGCGCCGGGCATGAGACGCGCGAAGTCGTAGGTCACCGTCTTCTGCGCGATCGATTTGTCCATGGCGCCGATGATGGCATCCGCCGCTTCCAGCCAGCCCATGTATCTGAACATCATCTCTCCGGAGAGGATGACCGATCCGGGATTGACCTTGTCGAGATCGGCATACTTCGGAGCGGTGCCGTGCGTGGCTTCGAAGACCGCGTGGCCCGTCATGTAGTTGATGTTGCCGCCGGGCGCGATCCCAATGCCGCCCACTTGTGCCGCAAGGGCGTCCGACAAATAGTCGCCGTTCAGATTCATCGTGGCGACCACGTCGAATTCATCCGGCCGGGTCAGCACCTGCTGCAAAGTGATGTCCGCGATCGCATCCTTGATGATGACACAGCCTGCGCTCTTCGCCGCGTCCATCTGTGCATTCGCTTCTTTTTCGCCCCGATCGGCTTTGATGCGCTCCCATTGCTCCCAAGTGAACACCTGGGCGGGGAATTCTCGCTCGGCCAATTGATAGGACCAACCACGAAACGCACCCTCGGTGAATTTCATGATGTTGCCCTTGTGCACGATCGTCACGCTCTTGCGCTTGTTGTCGATGGCGTACTTCACGGCCGCGCGGAACAGCCGCTCGGTGCCTTCCTTCGACGCGGGTTTCAATCCTATGCCTGAGGTATCCGGAAAACGGATCTTGGCGAATTGTTTCGGGAAATTCTGCTTGAATAATCCCAGGAACTTCTCGCACTCAGCGGACCCTTGCTCGAATTCTATTCCCGCGTAGATGTCTTCCGTGTTCTCGCGGAAGATGACCATGTCCACTTTCTCCGGTGTCTTGACGGGGGAGGGCACACCCTTGAACCACCGCACCGGCCGCAGACACACATAGAGATCCAATAACTGGCGCAGAGCCACGTTCAGCGAACGTATCCCGCCGCCGACGGGTGTCGTGAGCGGACCCTTGATGGAGATCAGATAATCCCGGCAGGCGGTGACGGTTTCATCCGGCAGCCAGGTGTTGTACGCCTTATTGGCCTTCTCGCCCGCGAACACCTCCATCCAATGAATTTTGCGCTTACCGCCATAAGCTTTTTGAACCGCGGCGTCGAACACCCGCACGCTTGCCCGCCATATGTCGCGGCCCGTGCCGTCGCCTTCGATAAACGGGATGATGGGTTGGTCGGGCACATGCAATTTGCCGCCGGAGATCGTGATTTTCTCGCCACCGGCAGGGATTTTGATGGTGACTTGCTTGGCTTCTGACATTCGCTGCTCCTCAAAAATGCAGCCGCAATGCTAGCATGCGCGACCGGAGACTCGCATTGCGCAACCTGATATCAACACCTGCGAAGGATGGCTTTCGCATGCCCGCGGAGTTCGAACGACATTCGGGCTGCTGGATGCTATGGCCCGAGCGATCGGACAATTGGCGCCTCGGCGCCAAGCCGGCGCAGGCGGCATTCGCTGCGGTCGCAACGGCGATCGCCGGCAGCGAACCGGTGACCGTCGGGGTTTCAGCCGCGCAGTTTGGAAACGCGCGCGCGCGTTTGCCGCGAAAGATACGTCTCGTCGAATTGAGCAGCAACGATGCCTGGATGAGGGACTGCGGTCCGACCTTCGTGATCGATCATAAAGGACGCCGGCGCGGCATCGATTGGACCTTCAATGCCTGGGGAGGTCTTCAAGGGGGATTGTATTTTCCCTGGGACCGGGACGATGAAGTCGCGCAAAAAGTGCTGGAGCTGGAAGGCGTGGATCGATACCGCGCATCCTTGGTGATGGAAGGCGGCGCGATTCACGTGGATGGTCAGGGGACCTGTCTGACCACCGAAGAGTGCTTGCTCAATCCGAATCGCAATCCGCATCTGTCGCGCGTCGAAATAGAAGAGCAGTTGCGTCGCTATCTATCGGTGAGCACGGTGATCTGGTTGGACAAAGGCGTCTACCGCGACGAGACCGGCGGTCACATCGATGAGCTCGCCTGCTTTACCAGTCCCGGGCATGTCGCGCTGACCTGGACCGACGATCGCTCGGACCCGCAGTTTGAAATTTCCCAGGATGCCTACCAACGCTTGCGTCATGCCCGGGATGCGCGCGGCCGTCGCTTGGAAGTTCACAAAATCCATCAGCCGGGACCCCTGTTCATGACGGCGGAGGAAGCCGCGGGCATCGATGCGCATGCCGGCAGCCACCCGCGCCGGGCGGGGGACCGGTTGGCCGCGTCCTACGTCAACTTCTACATTGCCAACAAGTGCGTGGTGATGCCGCTGTACGACAAGCGCAGCGATGCGCAGGCTTGGCGCGTGCTCAAACGCTTGTTTCCGACCCGCACCGTGCTGGGCGTGCCGACTCGAGAAGTATTGCTGGGCGGGGGCAATATCCACTGTATTACCCAGCAAGTGCCGCGCCCGGCCGGCACGCCGGCGGGTGGCCGCACACCTGTCTAGAAAGGCGCCCAGAGGCGGCAATATGGAACTTTGCCGCGCGTAAGGCCTCGAAAGTCTTTATTCTACGCAGCCTTAATCCTTCAGCCCCCACCCATATTGGAATCCGTAGTGCATTCATCGTTTAAGAATAGGGCCCGCAATCGACTGGCCGCACTGCTCTGCGCGTGCACACTCGGTTTGCTTGCAGCCGGTTGCCACAATAACAATCGAGACAGCGGCTTCGGCGTTGCCTGGACCACCTTGACCACGGCCGACGACGCGGGCCCATTCACCAGCTACGTGGTGGCAATTGACTCGGTCGTCCTGGTCGGCAAGCTCGACGGCGCCGTCTCGGCACTACCGGTTCCCGAGACCGTCGACCTGACCAAGCTGACGAATCTTTCCGAACTTTGGTCAACGGCAAGCTTGCCGGTGGATACCTTCACCCAAGCCATCATTACGATGGATTACACCAACGCGCAGATCTCCGTGATGGTCAATGGCGCGCCTGTAAAGGCGAAGATTGTGGATCCCTCGGGAGCCGTCCCCACCACCGTGGCGGTGACGGTGAACTTCGACACCAGCAACCAATTGACGCTGCTGCCGACTTTCGCGACCAGCAATGCGCTGCGCCTTGCCTTCGGCATTGACCTCTCCGCGTCGAACAAGGTCGATTTCACGACCAGCCCGCCGACGGTCACCGTCAAGCCATTCATGTCGGTCTCGACCACCGCATCCGACAAGAAGTTGATCCGCGTACGCGGCCCCTTGATCAACTCGAGCGTAAACGCCGGCACGTACACGGTGGTCGTGCGGCCGTTCTTCGATGAAGTGAACAGTTTGGGCACCATGACGTTGTTCAACGATGCGAATACCATCTATACGCTGGGCGGCGTTACTTATGTCGGCAACTCAGGTCTTACGCAGTTGTCACAAACCTCAGCGGGTTCTACGATCACCGCCGCGTTCACGACTTTCGAGCCGACGCCCACGCCTGCCGCGGGTGTTTCGGCCGGCATTTTTCATCCCGTCTACGTGGTTGCCGGCGGCACGCTCGAAGATTTCTTCACCGACGGCTTGGAAGGTGACGTGATTGCGCGCAGCGGCAATGTACTGACCGTGCGCGGCGCCACGCTGTTTGCAAATTTGCAGCAAGTTGTTCAATACGAGAACCTGGACTCGCAGGTGACAATCGGACCCGCCACCCACGTGACTGCCGATGGCATCGCCACGTTAGGGCCTCTGAACTTCAATTCGATTTCCGTAGGACAGCACATTACCGCGCGCGGCCTCTATTCTTTATCCGCAGCGGGCGTCACCATGCTTGATTCCACCGGATCGTCGGCGGATACCGGTTCGGTGCGCTTGCAGTCGACGGAAGTTTTTGGCTCGCTGATTTCCTCGGGCACAGGCAGTTTGGCTTTGAACGTCCAGGCCATCGAAAACTGGCCGGCCAGCGTTTACAACTTTGCCGGCAATGGCGTCAGCGCGGCGCAGGATCCGACCGCGGCGAATTACCTGGTGAATACCGGTGCATTGACGCTGCCGACCGCCGCGGCGGGCGACCCGTTGTCGGTCGACGGCTTCACCAGTCCGTTCGGCACCGCACCGCCGGATTTCATTGCCGAGGCCGTGAATGCCGAATCGACCGTTCCCGCGAGCTTGGTCGTCGCGTGGACGGGCACGGGAACCGCCGCGCCGTTCGCCACATTGACGTCCACGGGCCTGACGATCGATCTTGCCAACGCCGCTTTCGGCTCAGGTTTATTGCGAATCGGCGCTGAGAATATCGACATCAAGACCTTGAGCGCCACGCCGACCGTCGTTCCGGCCGTGGCTCAGCCGGCGTCGAACGGCCTGCCGCTATTTTCGCCCGTGTTTTCCGTCGGCCCGGGGGCCATCACCGCGTCGACCACCGCCGCCATCCAGTCATTCAATGGCTTTGCGGCCTTCGTGACGCAGCTCACGACGACGTTCGCGACGCCCACACCGGCGACGCAGTTGGTGGCCAGAGGCTTTTATACCCGCAGCTCCAATACCTTTACCGCTTCCAGTATTGACGTAGTGCTTTAAACTCAGCAGCCTAACTCCCCATCATGGGGAAGCTAGCCACACAACTCGGATTGGCCTGCGCGCTGGCCGCGAGTTGCCAACTCGCCCACCCCGCCGAGGAGGCTGCCCCGCAGAGTCCGCCGCTGGTGCGTCCGCGGATCTGCCTCGTGCTATCAGGCGGCGGCGCGCGCGGTATGGCGCATATCGGCGTCTTAAAGGTTCTCGAAGAACTGAAAATCCCGATCGACTGCATTGCGGGTACCAGCATGGGCGCGGTGGTTGGGGGCTTGTACGCCAGCGGCATGACGGCTGCACAGATCGACACCACCATGCGCTCCGTGGACTGGCAGGAAGCCTTTCGCGATGCGCCGCCGCGGCGGGATCTGGCGTTCAGGCGCAAACAAGACGACCGGAACTTTCTCGTGCGTTTGCCCTTGGGCCTCAAGCACGGCCAAATTCTGCTGCCGAAGGGTTTCATTCAAGGACAAAAACTCCAGGAAACGCTGCGCCAGCTGACGCTGCCTTTCAGCAACAGCACCGATTTCGACTTGCTGCCGACGCCGTTTCGCGCGGTCGCGACCGACCTGCTCACCGGCAGCGCGGTGCTGATGGACAAGGGGGATCTTGCGATCGCCATGCGCGCGAGCATCTCGGCGCCCGGCGTGTTTGCGCCGGTCGAGACGCAGGGAAGGGTGCTGGTGGACGGAGGGCTCGCGGAGAACTTGCCCATCGATGTGGCGCGCAAGATGCACGCCGATATTCTCATCGTGTCCGACGTGAGCTTTCCCTTGCAGGCGCGATCCGCACTCAATTCGGCGCTGTCCATCTCCAACCAGATGCTGGCGATCTTGGTGCGCAAGGACGCGGATCGTCAACGCGCCACCTTAAGCTCATCGGACATCTTGGTCGAGCCGGTGCTCGGCCCGGCCAGCTCCACCGACTTCACCGCGGTGAATTCGACCATTGCCGCCGGCGAGAATGCGGCGCGGGTCATGCTTGCGCGGCTCGACCCCTTGAGCGTCAGCGACACCGCTTACCATGACTATGTGGCGAGACGCGCCTCGCGCGAACCCGGACTGCCCGCCATCAAGTTCGTGCGCGTCGATGACGAATCCAAGCGTTACGAGAAAACCATCATGGCGGAGATGCAGCCGCTGGTGGGCAAGCCTCTGGATATCGACGCGGTCGGCGCCCGAGTCACGGAACTGTACGGCCTGGGGAATTTCGAGACCCTCGACTATGGCCTGGCGGAACGGGGCCAGGGTGCCGATCAAGAATCCGGTCTCGAGGTGCGGGCGCGCCGCAAGTCCTGGGGTCCGAATTACGTGCGCTTCGGTTTGAATCTGGAGGACAATTTTCAAGGCAACAGCCGCTACAACGCGGCGGCGCGCTTCATCTTGACGGAACTCGACGATCTAGGCGCTGAGTTGGTGACGGATGTGCAGATCGGCAGCGATCCAAGAGTGGCGAGCGAGTTCTACCAGCCTTTGAACGCGCAGCGAACCTGGTTCGTGGCGCCGAGCCTGCGTATTGAAGCGAGAGATCTGCAGCTCTATGCCAAAGATGTCGAAATTGCCGACTATCGCGATCGCGAGGCCGAGGCAGATTTCGACATCGGCCGCACCCTCGGCAATTGGGGCGAGATTCGCGCCGGATTTCACAGAACCAACGGCTTGACGCGAGTGCGCCTGGGCGATCCGAATCTCGTGGAGCGGCAATACAACGACGGCGAGTTTTTCGTCAAATTCAGCTACGACCGTCTCGACAATCTGCATTTTCCGCGTGAGGGGCAGCAGTTCACTTTTCAGTGGGATGCCAATCGAACCGATCTGGGTGCGGACACCGCTTCGGACAAGGTGCAAGCCGATTGGCTGATGGCGGGTTCGAGAGGCCGCAATACGCTGCTGTTCTGGGCATCCGCGGGCAGCGTCGTCGGCGGCAGCATCAAGGCGACCACGGTGCCCGATTTGTTTTCGCTGGGCGGTTTTTTCAACCTCTCCGGCCTCGCGCCAACTTCCTTGTTCGGCCCGGACTATGCGATCGCGCGCGCCATTTACTTTCGCAAAATCGGCCGGGGAGGCGAGGGCTTCTTTGAATTTCCGGCCTACATAGGCATGTCGCTGGAGCTCGGAAATATCTGGCAACAGCGCCGCGATGTGAATTTCGGATCCGCGCACAAGGACGCGTCGCTATTTCTGGCTTTCGATACCTTCCTGGGCCCCGTTTACCTGGGTTCCGGATACGACACCGCCGGGCACAGCGCTTACTATCTGTTCCTGGGCCGGACTTTTTGAGCGCTGACGCGCCCTATCTTGGGGGGTCGCGGCGACCCCCACCTAAAGGACGGGGTCGCCGCGACCCCGGGAAGAGTTTGCGCGAAGCGCATGAGAACAGGTTGCGCGAAGCGCATGAGAACAGGTTGCCCGAAGCGCATTAAAACCTCCGCGAGGCTCGTCAGAAACTGCGGCTCTCGCCGAGCTTCTCAACCTTTTCGAAAACCAGCGCCGGTTGATCGCCGATGCGCGAGTATTCGTGCTTGCGCGACATATCGTCGAGTACGCGATCGCGTTCGGCAGCCGTAAAGAACCAGTGCGTTTTTTGCCAGTCGGTACCGACCAGCTTGGCGAACGGATCGCCATGACGGAGGCGCACACGGATGCCGTAGGGCTGCGGCAGAACCGGAATGGTGCGGATCATGTTCTGTTGGTTTGCGATTCCCATGCCGCGAAGATAGCCGAATCGCGCATGCGGTGCCAGCCATTGAGTCGCTGTACAGCATGTTAGACTTCGCCGCATTCTTAAGATGAGGTAACTGATGGCATCGTCTTACACAGCCTCCGATATCGAGGTATTGAGTGGTCTTGATCCCGTGCGCCGGCGGCCCGGCATGTACACCGACACCACTCGGCCCAATCATCTCGCGCATGAGGTGATCGACAACAGCGTCGATGAGGCGATCAACGGCTACGCTAAAAACATCAAAGTCACCTTGTTCAAGGACGGCTCTTGCGAAGTCGAGGACGACGGCCGGGGCATGCCGGTGGACATTCACCCCAAAGAGAAGATCAGCGGTGTCGAGATCATTCTGACCCGCCTGCATGCCGGCGGAAAATTCAACGACAAGACCTACGAGCATGCGGGCGGACTGCATGGTGTCGGCGTGTCGGTGGTGAACGCGCTATCGAAGCACTTGGAGTGCTGGGTGCGTCGCGGCGGCAAGGAGTACAACATCAGCTTCGCGGGCGGCGCGCTCAAGTCAAAGCTCGAAGTGGTGGGCGATGTCCCGAAAACCAAGACCGGCACTACCATCCGGTTCTGGCCCGATCCAAAGTATTTCGACACCGAAAAATTCGCGATCCCCAAGCTCAAGCAGGTGCTGCGCGCCAAAGCGGTGCTGTGTCCGAATTTGCGCGTCACGTTGAACAATGAGTTCACGGGCGAGAGGGACGAGTGGCTCTATGGCGGCGGCCTGCATCAGTATCTCGCCGAGGAATTGGGCAAGGGCGAGTGGCTGCCGGCGGAGACATTTTACGGCAAGCGGGATATCGAGGGCGGTTCGCTCGATTGGGCCTTCGCCTGGGTGTTGGAGTCCGAACACGCCATTGCGGAAAGCTACGTGAATTTGATTCCCACGGTGGAGGGCGGCACGCACGTCAACGGCCTGCGTGCGGGCGCGGCGGACGCGGTGCGCGAGTTTTGCGAGTTCAGAAACCTGGTGCCGCGCGGCCTGAGGCTGACCCCCGAAGATGTCTGGGACGGCGTGAGTTTCGTGCTCTCCATGAAAATGCGCGAGCCGCAATTTGCCGGCCAGACCAAGGAAAAACTGTCCTCGCGTGAATCGGCGGGCATCGTGCAAGGCGTGATCAAGGACTCCTTTGCGCTGTGGCTCAATCAGCATTCCGACCAGGGCGAGAAAATCGCCATGCTGGCCATCGCCAATGCGCAACAACGATTCAAGGACAGCCAGAAAGTTGCGCGCAAGCGCATCGTCGCCGGACCCGCCTTGCCGGGGAAACTCGCCGACTGCGTCAGCCAGGATCCGGCACGGGGCGAGTTGTTTCTGGTGGAGGGCGATTCGGCCGGCGGCTCGGCGAAACAGGCGCGCGATCGCGTGACGCAGGCCATCATGCCGCTGCGCGGCAAGATCTTGAACACCTGGGAAGCGGACATCGGCGAGGTGTTGCAGTCCCAAGAGGTGCACAACATCAGCATTGCGATCGGCGTTGATCCGGCTGCCAGCGATTTGTCCAGCCTGCGCTATCACAAGATTTGCATCCTGGCGGACGCCGACAGCGACGGACAGCACATTGCCACTCTGCTGTGTGCGCTGTTTTTGCGGCATTACCGCCCGCTGGTGGTCGCCGGCCATATCTATGTTTGCATGCCGCCGCTGTTTCGCATCGACGCCGGCAAGGAAGTGTTCTACGCGCTCGATGAGGCGGAGCGAGAAAAGACATTGAAGCGCATTGCTTCTGAGTCTCCGCGCACCAAGCCGGTGGTCACGCGTTTCAAGGGTTTGGGAGAAATGAGTCCGTTGCAGTTGCGCGAAACCACCATGGCGCCGCAAACACGCCGCCTGGTGCAAATGACCATCGACGCCAAAGACAGTCCCGATCAGCTCATGGATATGCTGCTGGCTAAAAAGCGCGCCGGCGATCGGCGCGAATGGCTCGAAAGCAAGGGCAATCTCGCGCAGGTCTAACGCGGTGCAGGCATGAAAGATCAAGAGCTCAATTTTGAAGGCATCGAGAAGGAACCCCTGAAGGCATTTGCCGAGCGGGCCTACCTCGACTATTCGATGTACGTGATTCTCGACCGGGCACTGCCGCACTTGGGCGACGGATTGAAGCCGGTGCAGCGGCGCATCGTGTATGCAATGAGCGAGTTGGGCCTGGCGGCCGGCGCCAAGCACAAGAAGTCAGCGCGTACCGTCGGCGATGTCATCGGCAAATTCCATCCACACGGTGATTCCGCCTGCTACGAGGCCATGGTGCACATGGCGCAGGATTTCGCCTACCGCTACCCGATCGTGGACGGGCAGGGCAACTGGGGTTCGACCGACGATCCTAAGTCATTCGCCGCGATGCGCTACACCGAATCGCGGCTCACCCGTTACGCCGACTTGCTGCTCCAAGAGTTGGGAGCGAGCACGGTGGACTGGGCGCCGAACTTCGATGGCTCGCTCGATGAGCCCACCATGCTGCCGGCGCGGGTGCCGAATCTGCTGCTCAACGGCGGATCGGGCATTGCGGTGGGCATGGCCACGGATATTCCGCCGCACAACCTGCGCGAAGTGGTCAAGGCCTGCGTCGCACTCCTGGACGATCCTGAGTTGAGCACACGCAAGATCATGGCGCACATCAAGGGGCCGGATTTGCCGACCGGCGCGGAGATCGTCTCGCCGCGCGATGAGCTGGTGCAAATGTACGACACGGGTTCCGGCAGCTTCAAGGCGCGCGCCACCTATGAAATCGAGGACGGCGAAATCGTAATCGATGCGCTGCCCTTCCAGGTGTCGGGCGCCAAAGTGCTCGAACAGATCGGCGCGCAAATGCAGCAGAAGAAGCTGCCCATGGTCGAGGATTTCCGCGACGAGTCGGATCACGAGAACCCGACGCGCTTGGTGCTCGTGCCGAAATCCAATCGCGTGGATGTCGCTGCGCTGATGGCGCATTTGTTCGCTACCACGGACCTCGAGCGCAATTACCGGGTGAATATCAACGTGATCGCGCTCGACGGGCGTCCCCGCGTGATGGGATTGAAGGAGCTGCTGCTGGAGTGGCTGGAGTTTCGCAAATCCACCGTCAGCCGCCGCTTGAATCATCGCCTCGCGAAGCTCCAGGCGCGGCTGCACATCCTCGACGGCATGCTGATTGCCTATTTGAATCTCGATGAGGTGATCCGCATTGTGCGCACCGAAGATGAGCCAAAACTCAAGCTCATCAAGCGCTTCAAGCTCTCCGATGAGCAAGCCGAAGAGATTCTGGAGACCAAATTACGACGACTCGCGAAGCTCGAGGAGATGAAAATCCGCGACGAGCAGAAAAAGCTCGCCGAAGAACGCGACGAGATCGAAAAGATTTTAAAAAGCAAAGCCCGGCTCACCAAACTGGTGCGCGAGGAACTCGTCAGCGACGCGGAAGAGTACGGCGATGAGCGGCGTACCCGCTTGGTGGAGCGCGAAGCGGCGCAGGCCATCTCCGAAACGGAGCTCCTGACCAGCGAGCCGACCACTGTGGTGCTGTCGCGCTTGGGCTGGGTGCGCGCAGCCAAAGGCCATGACATCGATGTGCGCGCGTTGAGCTACAAGAGCGGCGATGAATATCAGGCGTCCGCCAAAGGCCGCAATCTGCAGCAGGCCGTGTTCGTCGATTCCACCGGCCGCGCGTACAGCTTGGATGCGCACCAGCTCCCCGCCGCCCGCGGTTACGGCGAGCCGCTCTCGGGCACGGTCGATCCGCCGGACGGTGCGACTTTTGCCGCCGTGCTCATCGGCGAACCCGATGATCTATGGCTGCTGGCGAGCGATGCGGGCTATGGCTTCGCCGTACGCCTGCGCGAAATCTATGCGCGCAACAAGAAGGGCAAATCGGTGCTGAAAGTGCCCGAGAACGCGCTGGTTCTGCCCGCGCAACCCTTGGGGAACCCGGATGCACTCGGCATTTTTGTCAACAATGACGGCGAAGTCCTGGCACTGCCCGTGAGCCAAATCGAAGAAATGACCGCCGGCAAGGGGCAAAACCTGTTTGGCATTCCCGGCAAGAAATCCGCCGAGCGCGACGAGTACCTGGTCGCCATGGCTGTGGTGGCACCGGGCGAGATATTGACGATTTACAGCGGCAACAGCGCGCCGATGAAGCTTAGGTTCGAGGAACTCAAGCAATTCCAGGACAAGAAGGGCCAGCGCCGCCAGCGATTCTCGCGCGCCTACAAGCAGATCGACCGGCTCGAGGTGGCGGCGCCTCAAGGGTAGCGGCCCCTTAAGGTAGCGGCAGCCGACGGCGGAATTGGCGGCCCAAAGCCTAGCGCTCGCCCGAGATGGTCACATCTTCGGGCGCATTCACGAAGTACCCTTGAATGAATTCGATGCCCAGCTGCCATAGCACCGCCATGGTGTTGGCATCCTCGACGCGCTCGGCCACCGTTTCAATGCCTTTGCGTTTCGCAGCCTCGACCAAGCCCTTCACGCGCTGCTGTTGGATCTGATTGGTGGACAGACCCTGCATCAAGGAGCCGTCCACCTTGATGAAATTCATTTCGATATCGTTCAGCAGTTTGAGCGGATCGCGGCCCGTGCCGAAATGCTCCAAGGCAAAGCGGAAGCCCAGCTTGCGCAAGCGTTCGGCCAGTTCCTTGGTCTGCCGCACGTACTGATTCGCCATTTCCTCGGTCACCTGCATGCACAGGCGCTGGGGTTCGATTTTCAGGGACTTCAATTGCGTCTCGAGCCAAGCGAGCACGCTCTTGTCGAGCACAGTGTCCTTCGACAGGCGCACGAAAATACATGAAGCCTTGCGATTGGCCGCGAATGACATCGACGCGCCTACCACCCAACGATCGATGTTCTTCATCAAGTCATTGCGTTCGGCAGCCGCAATAAACTCGGCCGGCAGTACCTCGTTGCCCTGTTCGTCCAGCATGCGCACCAGCACGTCGAACATGCCCTTGTCCTCGCCGAGCAAACTGGCAATTGGCTGCTGCACCAAACGGAAGCGATTCTCCATCAAGGCGCTCTTGATGTGCTTCACCCATATTATGTCGTATGCCTGCACGCGCGTATCGGTGTCCGATTTGTCCACGACGTACATTTGATTGCCGCCCAACTCCCGGGCGCGGCGTGTGGCGCTGACGGCATCGGTGATGGCGGCGCCCAGATCGGGATTGGCCGGCGGCAAGAGCCCCAACCCGATGCTGACGGTGGCCGACAGGGTCTTATCCTCGATCACGAACACATGTGCGTGCACGCGCTTGACGATGTTCTCAGCCCAAGTCTCCACATCTTTGGCAGTGCCGCGGTCCAGCATCACCAAAATGCCGTTGCCGCCGAACCGGCCGCATAGGTCGGTACTGGTCAATTGGGAGCGCAGCAGATCGGCGAGCTGCGCCATGAAATCCTCGCTGGCAAGCACGCCGATGGAGTGCTGAATATCGATGAAACGATCGGGCTTCAAGTGGGCAATCTGGCGCACGCCGCCCTTCATGTTCTGTGCGGCGCGCTCGCGCATCGCGGCGATCAGATAGCGTTGCTGCAGAAACTGCGTGGTGGCGTCATTCTTGACGGCATCCGCAAGCTGCACCTCGAGATTGCGATCCTTTTTGTGCAGTGCCGAGATCGCGATGCGCACCGCAGGCTCGTCGTCGTAGTCGGCGCGCGTGAGAGCCAACTCCAGCGCCAAGCTCGAGCCATCGGACAACAGCGCCTGCACTTTCAGTCCGTGGTCGCTCCACTTGCCCTGCAGGGATGCCACCAGCGCGCCTTTGAGCGCGGCGTGGGTTTCCTGCTCGAACAGATCCATCAGCGGCGTGCCGTTGAGCGCGTCGTTTTCGGAATAACCGAACAATTCGAGCCATGCGCGGTTCGCATCCACGATGATGCCTTCCTGCACATGCGTGATGGCATCCGCCGAGCCTTCCAGGAAATGCTGCAGCTGTTCGCGATATTCGCGCGCCGAGGAAAGCGTGGTGGACAGCGCGCGCTCCAGGCGAAAGGCGCGCAGCTCGCGGGTGACGACCCCGGCCAAGCGGCTGCGATTCGCCAGCGTCACCACGTCCTGGCAGCCCAGGCGCATGGCCTCGGCGATCGCCGCCTCATCGACATTCTCGCGCACGATGAGCACCGGCATGCCCGGCGCGTTCTGCTGTTTCACCTTCATGATGGAGGCGAGATCCGCGCTGAGCTCATCCATGAACGCGATCAGCATTTCCGGATTGAGCTGCGTCAGGGCATCGCCCAGATCGCTGGCGTCGGAAAGCCAGGTGCAATGCACCGGGTGCCCGGCGTTGCGCAGAGTGCTGTTAATCGCCTCGACGTGGTCCTGGGACCTCGTCAGGACGATCATCGGAACGGCCCCCTGTTCGCTCACCTGGCAAAATCCTCGTAAATTGGGTGCAAAGTGTAACACCTTAGATTTTCGTTTTTCTGGGACAGGTGTCAACAGCGGGCCATGTATAGAGTCTAACTGGCCACAACCCTTGGGTTGCGGCTATGATACGCGCCCTTCAACTCGAGGCCTTCGATGGCTAACTACAGCACGAACGAATTCAAAGCCGGCCTGAAGATTCTCATCGACGGCGACCCGTATGCCATCGTCGAGAATGAGATGGTCAAGCCCGGCAAGGGACAGGCATTCAACCGGGTGCGGGTGCGCAATCTGAAGACGGGGCGCACGATCGAGCGCACCTGGAAATCCGGCGATACGGTGGAGGCGGCCGATGTCGTCGATACGGATATGCAGTATCTATACAGCGACGGGGATTTTTTCCACTTCATGGTGCCCGATACCTTCGAGCAGCTCACCGCGTCCAAACAGGCGGTGGGCGACGGCGCGCAGTGGTTGAAGGACGGCACCATCTGCGTCGTCACTCTGTGGAACGGCGTGCCTCTGCAAGTTACGCCGCCGGCTCACATGGAACTCAAGGTAGTCGAGACCGATCCGGGTGTGCGCGGCGATACCGCGACCGGCGGCTCGAAACCCGCGAAGCTGGAAACAGGCGCGATGGTGCGCGTGCCGCTGTTCATCAACGAAGGCGAAATACTGCGTATCGATACGCGCACCGGCGAGTACTTGTCGCGCGGCAAGGGCTGATCAGCGGCAAGGCCTGATCAGCGGAAAGGGAAGGCTGATGGGTCGCAAAAGCGCTGCCGGCTCAATGCCGCTCAAGCATTGTCGATGCTGAACGACATCGCGTCGGCCAATCGATTCGCCCCTAACGAGATCGCGACGAGCCGGTCAAAACCTAGGGCCACACCCGCGCAGTCAGGCATTCCATTCTCGAGCGCGGCGAGCAAGTTCTCATCCAACGGTGGTTGAACTTGGCCGCGCACGCGGCGCAGCGCCAATTCTCGGATGAATCGAGCGCGTTGTTCCTGAGGCTGCACCAGCTCGTGAAAGCCATTCGCCAACTCCAAGCCGTCCAAGTACAGTTCGAAGCGCGCGGCGACATGCGCAAGCCCCGGTTTTAAGCGCGCGAGCGCCGCCTGCGACGCCGGGTAGTCGCAGATGAAACAAGGGCCCTCGCGTCCGAGCTTTGGTCCCACGACCAATCCCATCAAAAGATCGAGTTTGGCATCGCGGTCCAGTTCAGCCTCGCAGCTGATCCCATGGCGCAGGCTTGCGTCTCGAAGTTCAGCGTCGCTAGAGTTGAACGCATCGACGCCGGCGTGGCGCTGCAATGCGGCCGAGTAGCTCAAGCGTTCCGCGGACTCGAGCGTGCGCACGGGCGCCAGCAGCTGCCCGATCAGCAGTTCGACCTCGTCCATCAGGGCCGCATCGTCGAATCCAAGGCGGTACCACTCGATCATGGTGAACTCAGGGTTGTGCCAACGACCCCGCTCGGCATCGCGAAACACTTTGCAGATCTGGTAAATGTCGCCGCTGCCGGCCGCCAATAGGCGCTTCATCGCATATTCAGGCGAGGGGCAGAGATAGGCGTTGCCCGGCATGCCGGCGATTTTCGTGGCCAATGATTCGATTTGCGGATCGCTCACCGCGGCAGCGCTCAATATCGGCGTTTCCACTTCCAGTACGCCGCGAGATTTGAAGAATTCGCGCGCGGCATCGAGCATTTGAGCACGCCTTCGCAACGCTGCATTCGCCGCCGTCGGCCGCCAAGTCACTGCAGCGATCCTAACGATTGGCCCAGTCTGACGATTGCGCCGGCGCGCACTTCGCCAAGCCAACGCGCTCGACCCGGCTGGAACAACAAAATGACGGTAGAGCCCATGTTGAAGCGGCCGAACTCCGCTCCCTTCTCGAGCGCCACTGCCGGCACAGGCAACCGGGTCATCACACGGCGCGCAGCGGGCGTGATATCGCCCGCCCAGACGGTCGCCATGCTTCCCACATTCAGCGCGCCGACCATGACCAGGGCAACCTGGCCGAATGCCGTGTCGAACAAGGCCAGCACCCGCTCGTTGCGCGCGAAAAGCTTCGGTACATGCGATGCGGTGATGGCATTGACGCTGAAGAGGCGCCCGGGAACATACACCGTTTCCTTGAGCTCCCCGCGCAGCGGCATGTGCACCCGATGGTAGTTGAAAGGCGCAAGATAAATGGTCGCGAAAGAGCCGCCTTCAAAACTCCCCGCCCAGGGTTGCGCGGCCAATAGTTCCGTGAGCGTATAGCTGCGACCCTTGGCCTGCAGTAGCCGCTCGCCGTCGATCTTGCCGGCCTCGCTGATGGTGCCGTCGACCGGGCAGGCGATGGCCGTGAGCTCGGCAGCGATGGTGCGAGCCCCGGGCTTCAGCGCGCGGGTAAAAAACTCATTGAAGCTGCCAAAGCTCAAGGGATCGCCTTGGGCGGCTTCCGTCATGTCGACCGGGTAGAGCTTGAGAAAGCCGCGCACCAGCCAATTCTTAAACCAGGGCGTGCGTACTCGGGTTGCACGCAGGACGAGTCGCGACAGCGCATGCTGAGGCAGCAGGTATTGAAACCACACGAACAGCCGCCCGGCGCTCATGCGCCGCCGGTCACGATGCGCTTGAAGTCGCTCTGCAAAGCATCCACGGTGAAGGGGCCGGTAAGAATGGCTGCGAGATTGCCCGCAGGATTGATGACGAACATCGCACCCGAGTGATCCACCGTGTAGTTGCCGTCGGATGCGGGCTCGATCATCACGGCGACGCCCCATTTTTTGGCTTGTCGCTCGATGGCCGGCTGATCCGCAGCCGTGAGACCGATGAAATCGGGATCGAAGTAGGGCACATACTTCGCCAACTGCGCGGGTGTGTCGCGCTTCGCGTCCACGGACACGAAGATCACCTGGGGCGGCACGACGGTTTTTGCAGCACGCAGCCGCTTCTCGAAGGCCGCGAGCGTGGTCAATGTCGTGGGGCAGAAATCAGGACAGTTCGTATAGCCGAAAAACATCAAGGACCAGTGGCCGCGCAGATTGGCCGCGCCAAAGCTGCGACCTTGGTTGTCGATCAAGCTAAAATCCGCCAGCGAGCGGCTGGGCACGAGCACGGCACCGGTGGCCAGTGCCACGGGCGGCTTGGGGGACCAAATGAGCGCCGCAGCGACGCCGGCAGCAGCGACACAGAGGAATACGAAGGACAACAGTTTCGATCGAGCCGTCATGCCCCGATTATCCCATACCGCCGTCAAACCCGTCCGCGCAGCCACAGAGCGCGCCGCTAAAATCAGTACCGCTAAAGTTCGCGCCGCTGAGAGCGTCGGCGCCGCCATCGAGCGATGCGCCCGGGCGCTGCGCGCAGCGCGGGTGTATTTCGGCCACGGCACCACGAACGCGCGCGACGAAGCGGCTGAATTGGTGTTTTTCGTCGCGCGGCTTGCTCATGAACTCGGGTCGGACGCCTACGCCCGGCCGCTCACGCTGGTTCAGGTGGCGCGCATCGATGCGCTGCTGCATAGGCGCATCGCCGAGCGCATCCCGCTGCCGTATCTGACGCATCGAGCTTTCTTTGCGGGTCTGGAGCTTTACGTCGATGAGCGGGTGCTGGTGCCGCGCTCGCCGATTGCCGAACTCGTGCTGCAGCGCTTTGCGCCGTGGATCGGCGGCCGCGTGCGCCGCGTGTTGGACATCGGCACCGGATCGGGTGCCATCGCCTTGGCCTGCGCCCAGGTTTTCCCGCGCGCACGAGTGGATGCCGCCGACATCTCCGCCTCCGCGCTGCAAGTCTGCCGGCGCAACGTGCGCCGGCTTGGGTTGGGAAAGCGCGTCTCGGTTTTGCGATCCGACTATTTCAGCGCCGTTGCGGACCGGCGTTACGATATCATCGTGAGCAACCCGCCCTATGTAGGGCGCGCGGAGATGCGCGTATTGCCGCCTGAGTATCGGCATGAACCTGATTTAGGTTTGGCATCAGGCGTCGATGGCCTGGATTCGGTACGGGCGATTTTTGCCGCGGCTCGAACTCATCTCGAGGATCAGGGCATCTTGGTCGTGGAGGTCGGCAATACCGAAGCGGCTTTGCTGCACGCTTTTCCGCGATTGCCGTTTATCTGGCCACGGATTGCGATGGGCGGCGGGGGCGTATTCGTGCTGAAGGCCAAGGATCTGGATGCGGCAGATTTGAACGCGGAAAAACTGCGGGACGGGAGAAACTAGAGCGTGGCGGGCAATACCTTCGGTCGGATATTCGCCGTAACCAGTTTTGGGGAGAGTCATGGCCCCGCGCTGGGTTGTGTGGTGGACGGCTGCCCGCCGGGACTGGATCTGACGGAGGCGGATTTGCAGGTCGATGTTGACCGCAGGCGGCCGGGAACCTCTCAGTACACCAGCCAGCGCCGCGAGCCCGACACGGTTCGCATTTTGTCCGGCGTGTTCGAAGGCAAGACCACCGGTACGCCGATCGCATTGCTGGTGCAGAACGAAGATCAGCGCGCCCGCGACTATGAAAAGATCAAGGATCGCTTTCGTCCCGGCCATGCCGACTACACCTACCAGCAAAAGTTCGGCTTTCGCGACTATCGCGGCGGCGGCCGCTCCTCGGCGCGCGAGACGGTGATGCGGGTTGCGGCCGGCGCCATCGCGCGCAAATTCCTGGCCACGCGGCTGCGCGTGACCATCTCCGGGTACGTGACGCAGG
>DASQPK010000092.1:0-19698 GCA_035643995.1 Steroidobacteraceae bacterium
GCCGTGTCCTCGATGATGCTGATCCTCGAGCTCGAAGGCCACGTTCAGGCCGCCCCCGGGGGCCGTTACTCCCGAGTCGTTAGGAGCCGGAGGTGAAAGATAACGTTCTCGATCTACTCATTTATCTCTTCGAGAATTACATGAGTGCCGACGATGAGCCGCGGCCGGATCGAAATACTTTGAAGCTCGAATTGGACAAGGCCGGATTCGCGGAGCCCGATATCGAACGGGCGCTGGAATGGCTCGATGGCCTGTCGGGCGAACAACTTGGCAAAGTCGCCGAGGCCACGGCCCGGGCCGTGCGGGTTTTCAGCAGCCAGGAACTGGTGCGGCTCGACACGGATGTGCGAGGTTATTTGATGTACTTGGAAAACGTGCGGATACTGTCGGGCACCGAACGCGAGCTGGTCATCGACCGCTTGATGGCGCTCGAGGCCGATGAAATCGACATCGAGCAGGTGAAGTGGGTCGTGCTGATGGTGCTTTTCAGCCAGCCCGGCCAAGAGTCCGCTTACGCTCAAATGGAAGACCTGGTCTTCGAAGAGCGCACCGACGCGTTGCATTAGACGACTTTGAGCAGCAATCTCGTTATCGTGGAATCACCTGGAAAGGTGAAATCCATCAAGAAATATCTCGGCAAGGACTTCGAAGTGCTTGCCTCGTACGGCCATGTGCGCGACCTCGTGCCCAAAGAGGGGGCCGTCGATCCCGAGCACCGCTTCGCCATGAAGTATCAGGTGGTCGAGCGCAATCAAAAGCACATAGACGCCATTTCGCGCGCCCTGAAGAAGGCCAAGTCGCTGTATCTCGCGACCGACCCCGACCGCGAGGGCGAAGCCATCTCCTGGCATTTGTACGAGCTCTTGAAGGCCCAGGGCGAGCTCAAGGGCAAGGATGTGCGCCGCGTCGTGTTCTACGAGATCACCAAGAACTCAGTGCAAGAGGCGATCGCCAGTCCGCGCGAATTGTCCGTGGATCTGGTGAATGCGCAGCAGGCGCGCCGCGCCCTGGACTTTTTGGTGGGGTTCAATTTATCGCCGCTGTTGTGGAAGAAAGTTCGCCCCGGCCTGTCCGCGGGACGCGTGCAGAGTCCGGCGCTGCGCATGATCTGCGAGCGCGAGGATGAAATCGCGGCGTTCGTGGCGCGCGAGTACTGGAGCATCGACGCCGAATTGGAGCACTCGGAACAAAAGTTTCCGGGCAAACTGGTGGAGTTTCAGGGCGCCAAGGTCGAGCAATTCAGCTTCACCGACGAGGCCCAAGCCCGCAATGTCGAACGCGCGCTCAATGAAGCGGCCCAGGGTGAACTCACCGTACTGACGGTGGACCGCAAGCAACGCAAGCGCAATCCCGCAGCGCCGTTCACGACCTCTACCTTGCAGCAAGAGGCGGCGCGCAAATTGGGCTTCAGCGCGCAAAAGACCATGCGCGTGGCGCAGCAACTCTACGAAGGTGTCGACATCGGCGAAGGCCAGGTGGGCCTGATCACCTACATGCGCACCGACTCGCTCAATCTTGCGCAAGAAGCCATTGGCCAAATCCGCGACGTGATCGTGCAGCTCTACGGCCAGGCCGGTTTGGCCGAAGAGCCGCGCATCTTCAAAACCAAATCGAAGAACGCGCAAGAGGCGCACGAAGCGATTCGTCCGACCGCGGCCGGCGTTTTGCCTGCCGACATCGAAAACAAACTCGAGTCCGATCAGTTTCGGCTGTATTCCCTGATTTGGAAACGCACGGTCGCGTGTCAAATGGCCCCTGCGATCTTCGACACCGTCACCGTTGAAATGCTCGCAGGCGCACAGACGCTCGCAGGCGCAAGCAACCCGCAGCGCACCGTGCTGCGCGCCAACGGCTCAACCTTGGTCAAACCGGGCTACATATCGGTTTATCAAGAAGGTTTGGATGATGCCGTCCAGGATGACTCGGATCATGTACTGCCGCCCATGAAAGAGGGCGACCGGGTCAAGCTGGTCGGTGTCGTGCCGAGCCAGCACTTCACCGAGCCGCCGCCGCGCTTCTCCGAGGCGTCGTTGGTCAAAGCGCTGGAAGAGTACGGCATCGGCCGCCCGTCGACTTATGCCTCGATCATCTCGACCCTGCGCGACCGCCAGTATGTGGACATCGAAAGCCGGCGATTTACCGCCACCGACATCGGCAAGATCGTCAGCCGATTCCTGACCCAATACTTCACCACTTATGTGGACTACGACTTCACCGCGAAGATGGAAGACTCTTTGGATGCCGTTGCCAGCGGCGAACAAGAGTGGGTGCCGTTGCTGGAAAAATTCTGGAAGCCATTCATTGATCTCGTGAATCACACGGAGAGCTCCGTGAGCCGCGAGGAAGTGGCGCAGGCGCGGGACTTAGGGCGGGATCCGGTGAGCGGGAAGCCGATGAGCGTGCGCATGGGCCGCTTTGGACCGTTTGTGCAAATCGGCACCAAGGACGACGAGGACAAGCCTCGGTTCGCGGGCCTGCGGCCCGGCCAAAAAATGGATCAGATCACGCACGCCCAGGCGATGGAGCTGTTCAAGCTGCCGCGCAAGCTGGGCACTACGCCAAGCGGTGAAGAAATCACCACCAACGTCGGGCGTTTCGGCCCCTACGTGAAGTACGGCGCCAAGTACGTTTCGCTCAAAACCGATGATCCTTATGAAATCACGCCGGAGCGCGCCCTCGAAGTCATTCGCGAAAAGGAAATCGCGGACGCCAACCGGCTGATTCTGGATTTTCCCGACGCCGGCATCCAAGTGTTGAACGGCCGCTATGGTCCGTACATCACGGACAAGGCGCGCAATGCTAAAATACCGAAGGACAAGGAACCCAAGAGCCTGACGCTGGAAGAATGCCGGGCTCTGCTGGCAGCGGCGCCGGAACGCGGCAAGTGGGGACGCAAGGGCGGTAAGGGTTCGAAGTTCGGCCCGAAGGCCGCGGCAAAAGGCGCCAAGGCCGGAAAAAGCACGCCCGCGGCGGAGGCCGCGACCTCCGCAGCAGCGACCGCGGCGCCGGTCCGCGTCAAGCTCGCCGCCAAGGGAAAGAAAACAGCCGTCAACAAGCGGGCGCCTGTGAAGCCGGCTGCGGCAGCCAAGCCCGCGCCCGCGCCCAAGGCCAAGGCCAAAAAGAGTCCCGCCAAAAAGAAGGCGTAAGAAGGGGACTAGGCAATGACTCAGTCGGCAGACGCCTCCGCGGTCAAAAGCTACCTGAGCGAGTTGCAGGACCGCATCACTGCGGCACTGGAAAATACCGATCTGGTGAAATTTAGTCGCGACGTGTGGGAACGGCCCGAAGGCGGCGGCGGTGAAAGCCGCATATTGAGCGATGGCGCCGTATTTGAGCGGGCGGGCGTGTCGGTGTCGCATGTGTTCGGCGATAAGATGCCCGCATCCGCCTCGAGTTTGCGTCCGGAAATTGCCGGTGCGCCTTTCGAAGCCATGGGGCTGTCATTGGTGTTTCACCCACGAAATCCGCACGTGCCCACCACGCATTGCAATGTCCGCTTCCTGGTGGCACGGCCCGCCGCCGGCCCTGAAGTGTGGTGGTTCGGCGGCGGTTTCGACCTCACGCCCTACTATCCGTATGACGAGGACGTGCTGCACTGGCATCGAACCGCGCGGGATGCGTGCGAAGCATTCGGGCCCGACCTCTACGAGAAATACAAAAGCTGGTGCGATCGCTATTTCTTTCTGCCGCATCGAAATGAAACGCGCGGCGTCGGCGGGTTGTTCTTCGACGATCTGAACGAAAACGGTTTTGACCGCTCATTCGCATTCCAGCGCAGCGTCGGCGATCATTTTCTGCCGGCATTCATGCCCATCCTGGAGCGCCGCAAAGACCAACCCTACGGCGATCGCGAGCGGCAATTTCAACTCTACCGGCGCGGACGGTATGTCGAATTCAACCTGGTCTATGACCGAGGCACCTTGTTCGGTTTGCAGTCTCGCGGGCGCAGTGAATCCATACTGATGTCGATGCCGCCGCTGGTTCGCTGGGAGTATGATTGGCGCCCCGCGCCGGGATCGCCCGAAGCGCGTCTGTACGAAGATTTTCTGCGTCCGCGGGACTTTCTCACCGAACTCGTCCGCAAATGAGTTCGCCCGAAGCGGCAACGGGATTGAACGGCATTTCGGTTTGATCTAGATTTCCGCCGCGATGGCAAGCCGCTCGACGGTACAGGTGAGCGTTTCGGCGCCCAGCGACAAGTAGACGTGATGATCCGCCACGGTGAGCGCGAATTCCATGCGCCGCGCGAGCCTTGATGCGAGCGCTGCCAGCCATTCGCGATCCACGGCATACAATTCCAGCGCTTCCGCGCGATGAATTTTTTCGGCCCGCAGCCGAGCCGCCAGCTGCCCGGCATCCTTGTGCGTGTATACCGCGACGCGCGGCGCGAGCTTGGCCGCCCGATGCAGCCGCGCCGCCTCCGGCGCGCCGACATCGATCCACACGCGCAGTGCGCCGGTGAGATCGCGAACCGAAATGGCGGGCTGGTCGGGGTCTGACAGCCCGTTTGAAAGAGTGATCCCTTCGGTATACTCGAGACAGTAGGCCAGGACGCGCGTCAGCAGATGATCTTCGGTTTCCGACGGATGGCGCGCGACGCGCAAGTCCAGAGGCACATACACGCCGCGATCGGAATCGGCGAGCTCGATTTTGAATGAATAAACGGTTGCGCCGAGCGCCATGGGCCTCTCTCAGCCGGACAGCGATCGCGTCAACGCCGCCGCAGGAATTGCGCGGCAGCCGCTGGCATTCTGGCCGGACCAGAGTGGCGAGAAATCGCCCATCCCTAGGCTCTCCGCTTTCTTGCGCAGCGCGGCCAGTGCCGCGCCGGCCAACGGAAAAGCCGGCGCCGCGGCATTGATCGGGCCCAGTTCCGCCATCAGCCGATTCACAATGCCTCGCGCAGGCCGTCCGGTAAATAAGTTGGTCAGCGCCGTATGGGCAGCGCGATCGCTCTGCAGCGCGGCGCGATGCACCGCACTGGTTGTCGCTTCGGGGCACAGCAGGTACGCCGTTCCGGGCTGAACACCCGCGGCACCGAGCGCCATGGCCGCCGCCACCCCTTTGGCATCCGCAATGCCGCCGGCCGCGATGACCGGCACCCTGACCGCTCGGACGATCTGCGGTAGCAGCGCAAATGTACCGACTTGGGTGGTCAAATCTTCGGACAGAAAAATGCCCCGATGGCCGCCGGCCTCGAACCCTTGCGCGATGATCGCGTCGGCGCCTGCGCGCGCGAGCCACAGCGCTTCCTCAACCGTGGTAGCCGACGACAGCACCTTCGAACCCCAGCTCTTCACGCGTTTCACGAGGTCGGCTGCGGGCAATCCAAAATGGAAACTCACGACCGCAGGCTTGAATGCTTCCAACACGTCCGCGGCGGCGGCGCTGAACGGGGTCCGCGACGGCGCGGACGCGTCGCCCAACACGATGTCGAACTCCTCGAAGTACGGCTGCAGCAGCTTGCGCCACGCCGCTTCTCGCCCGGTATCGATTTCAGGCGCCGCGTGACAAAAGAAATTCACGTTGAAAGGTTTGGTTGTTCCTGCGCGAATCGCACACAGCTCCGTCTGCATCGCCTGCAGACTCAGCATGGCGCAGGGCAGCGAGCCCAACCCGCCCGCATTGCATACCGCAATCGCCATTGCGCTCCCTTGATAGCCCGCCATGGGCGCTTGGATGATGGGAAGCTCCACCCCGATGAGTTCCTGCAAAGTCATGGCTGACACCTCCGCCGCCATTCTAGCGGGCGATCGATGCGCAAATTGACAAATTCCGGGCAGGTGCGGCGTAATGATGAGACGGTGCCACATACCATCCAGATTCGTTCTCTACAGACGGTTGACGACGGCGAGATCCAAGCCTTGAGCGACGTGCTGATCGACTGCGTCGAGGGCGGCGCTTCCGTCGGTTTCATGCAGCCTCTGTCCCGCGCTAAAGCGAATGCGTTCTGGCTCGGGGTGGCCGCCGCGGTGGGGCGCGGCGAGCGGCTCTTGCTGGCCGCAGCGGATGCGGCAGGCGCCATCTTGGGCACCGTGCAAATTGTTTTTGCTCAATTCGAGAATCAGCCGCATCGCGCAGACATCGCCAAGATGCTGGTCCATCGGCGGGCGCGCCGGCACGGCATCGGCGCCGCATTGCTCGCGGCCGCCGAGCGTGCCGCCTTGAGCGCGGGCAAGACGCTGCTGGTGCTCGATACCGCAAGCGGCGATGCCGAGCGGCTATATGCCAAGCTTGGCTGGCAGCCCTGCGGCATCATTCCCCGCTTCGCCCTGTTGCCCGGGGGTGGCTTCTGCGATACGAAATTCTTCTACCGCTCGCTGGACGCGCGTATGCAGAACGGCCGCCCATGAGCACGCCGATGACCCTTGCGGGGCACGTGGCCCGCTTCGATGCGTCGGGACAATTGCTGCCTTGGACGTCGTGGGCCGCGGCGCTGGACCGAGAAATGAATTTCTACCAGCAGTGCCCATTGACCCAAGGGTATCCACGTTTCGCCTGCGAAACCTTTCTGGATGCCGCCTGGACGCCGAATACGGAGCGCACCGACATCATTCCCGCCACCCAAAACGGCATGGGAATTCTTTCGTATTTGAAATTCTATGGGATGCGCGGCGAGCAGCAGCCCGCGATGCTCGCGACAGCGCGATTGATGGGCGACTATTTACTCAAGGAAACTCTTACGCCGGATGCCGGCAAGTATCCCTCCTTTACGCGCTCGACGGGGAAGCGCGGGCAATTCCCGCAGCCGGCCGATTGCGGTTCGCAATCCGATCAGCCGTATGAAATCGAACCCGACAAAGGCGGCATTGCCGGCCATGCGTTGGTGTTGTTGTTCGAAGCCACCGGCGACTCGAAATACTTGCTGCAAGCGTTGAAAAACGCGCGGGTTCTCGCGGCCAATCAGCAAGCCGGCGACGCCGCGCACTCGCCCTGGCCATTTCGCGTCGACTATCGCAGCGGCGAAGGGCGCGGTCCGGTGTCGGGGAACATGACCTATATTTTGCGGCTCTTTGATCTGCTGACAGAGCACGGCTACACGGAATTTTCCAAGGCAAGACAATCGCTCTGGCAGTGGATCAAAGACTACCAAGTGCCGAGCGCCGCAGCCGAGGGCAGCCTGTTCGCACAGTTTTTTGAGGACCACGACACGCCCACCAATCGCACCGCATGGGCTCCATTGAACCTCGCGCGCTATCTGCTCGAAAAGAAGGACTCGGTTGATCCGGACTGGCTCACCGATTGCAGCTCCTTGATTGAATTTGTCCGTGCGAATTTCACGCATCGGGAATGCGGCGTGAACGTGTGTCATGAGCAGGATGAGGACAAACAGGCTTGGGGTGGCGTGAATTCAACCTACGGTGCGGTCCTCGCCCTGTATGCGAAGGCCGCGTGCTCGCCGATCCTGGCGCGCGAAGCGCGCCAGGCGCTGAATTTCACGCTCTACTCGATCGACGAGCAAGGCCGCCCGCGGGATGTGTCGCTCAGCAATCAGCCGGGGGGCTGGCAGGAGGACGCGCACACCGACGTCATCCACAACTACGTGGATGCCTTGAGCGCCTTTCCTCACTGGGGGAGCGCCGAAGCGGCCACCCAGGATTTTCCGGAGCCTGGTTCAGACGGGAGCTTTTAATATCGCCGCGATGAATGCGCTGGTCGGCGCGTCCGTCTCGCCGAAACGCACACCCGCCCGGAAGCTGCCGTTGCCCATGCGCACGCAGTAGCGCACTTCCCCGGGTATGTGGAAAATGCTGGTCTGCCCGCAGGCTTCCAATTCCAGATCGATGAGGCATGCTTGCCCGAGCGCGAGTTCGAACGGCACCGTGACGCTGGCCCCGGCGCGCGACATATCGACGGTGTGTCCCGGCAGCACCGACATTCCGGGCACCGTGACTTTGGCGTGAATCGCGACGGATTTTCGCTCGGAGCCGCGGCGCTCGAGTGTCGCTCGCCGGACCAGCTCGTCGCCATAGTATTCGTGCGCCTCGACCAGGATTTCCGCTGCGACCGTGCTCATCGGTTTCTCCCACTCAAGAATACCCCCGGGAATGGTAGCCGATGCCGTGTATCGACGACCGCGCCAAGTGTGAACTGGCGCGCGAATCCAAGCGCTGCTCGCGGAAGATGTTAAATGGCGGAGGGAGAATCGCTGCAACCGGCCACGCTGCAGCCGCGTTCAAACATCGCGATTCCTCAGCCCGTCATGAGCAGGTGACTCATGGCCGCGAATGCCGGCAAGGTGACTGAATCATTCGCGGCGCTCGAGGCGATTGGGTGAGAACAAAATCGCGCAATCACCAGTTCCGCCTTCGGCGCGATGTACAAGCGCTGGCCGTGGATGCCGCGCCCTTCGAAGACGCCCAGAGGGTTATGAGACACCCACCACATGTTGCGGTAGGAATAGCCGGGCAGCAGGGTGTACCCCGCCATGGCAAA
The DNA here is from genome assembly GCA_035643995.1 of Steroidobacteraceae bacterium. GTDB lineage: Bacteria > Pseudomonadota > Gammaproteobacteria > Steroidobacterales > Steroidobacteraceae > Bog-1198. The sequence continues at coordinate 8,437 of DASQPK010000092.1, forward strand.
TTTGGCCGGATCGGAACCGCGGCGAATATCCGCAATCACTTGCGCCGGTATCAGCTGCTTGCCAAGCCAGGCACCCTCGCATCTCATGAGTTCGCCGAAGCGGCATAGGTCGCGAAGACTGGCGCTCAAACCGCCGCCGCCCATCGACACGCCGATGGTATCGACGGTCAGGTAGCCGTCTTCTTCGCAACCGATCTGCGACCATATTCTCTGGCTCAGCATGTCCGGCAGGGCGATGCCGGTGACTCGCTTCATGACCCAGCTCAAGACTTCCGTGTTGATGGTCTTGTAGGCAAACGCGGCGCCGTGATTTCCTTCCTTGCGCAGGGTACGCAAGTATTCGTAGAAATTCCCCGGCCCTGAGTAATCCGGTCCGCGCGGACGCAGACCGCCGGCTCGGCCGTAGTCCCAGATATGGGCCTTGGGATCGGCATACAGCTCCGAGTACTCCACGCCGATTTGCATGTCGAGCACTTGGCGCAGTGTCGCATCTTCGTAGGCGGTGCCGGCCATCTCCGGCAAGTAATGCGACACCGTCTTGGCCTCATCCAACGCGCGCTCATGAAGCAGCGTCGCCGCAAGCGTCGCCGCATACGATTTGGTGATCGAGAAACAGGCATGCGGCCGCTGCGCCTCGAGCGCTCCAAAGTAGCGTTCGTAGATCCGGCGGCCGCGATGCAAGACGACAATGCCATCCGCATAAGTGTGTTTGAGCGACTGCGCCCAGGTGAGCCTGTGGCCCTGCAAATCCTCAAACTCGAGTGCGTCGATCGCGGCCTCGAGCCCGTGCGGCGCCTGCCCAAGGTCGCTCGGTGCGGCGCTGCCCCGCCAAACGGCGGCCGTCGGCGCCAGTTCGCGCATGTGGGACAGGGTCCAGCGGATTTGGGGGAACTCCAGGAACCGATCATCCTGGAAGCGGATCAGTTTTGCCTGCGGCGGCGGTGAACCCTGCATCCACCCCAGGGAATTGGGGTCCGAGGCGTCCGCGTCGGGATATTCGACGCCGTCAATCTCGAATATTCCGCTTTTCATTCTAAGTATGCCCTGCAAATGTTCGGTCAACCAAGACTGCACACTTGCCCGTTGCTGCGCAAGCGTGGGCTATTGGCGCCACCGGCGCGCGCAACGCAGGCACAATGCATCGATGAACTATCGGCACATCTATCATGCGGGCAACTTCGCCGACGTGGCCAAACACGTCGGACTGCTCTACTGCCTGCGGGCATTGAAGCGCAAAGATGCGGGGTTTTTCGCGCTCGACAGCCATGCGGGCCGCGGCTACTACGACTTGCAAGCCCCGGAAGTGCAGAAATCCGGCGAGGCGGAGCGCGGCGTTCAGCGCCTGATCGTCGCAGCCCTCGGCAATAGATTCTTGGCCGACTATTTCACGGCGATACGCGCGCGGCGCGGCAAGCGGCTGCCGCGCTATCCCGGATCACCGGCATTGATTGCGCAGGAATTGCGCCCGCAGGACCGCGCGTTGTTCGTAGAAGTGATGCCGGCGGAGGCCCGCGCGGCGGAACGCGAGATCGACTCTCACGGCCGCGTGCGAACGGAGATCGACGACGGCTACGGGGCGCTCAAGGCATTCCTGCCGCCGGATGAGCGGCGCGGGTTGGTGCTGATCGATCCGCCCTACGAGAGCCTCGATGAGCTGAAGACGATGCTGCAGGCTTTCAAGGACGCTTATCGGCGCTGGCCCAGCGGCATTTACTTGATGTGGTACCCCATTCGCAGCGCCGCTCAGCGCAGCATGGTGCATGCGCGGTTCGAGGCGTTGCGAATTCCGAAGATGCTGTTGGCAGATCTCGCGATTCACCCGGACGATGCGGGTTTGGGACTCGCGGGAAGCGGTCTGCTGATCGTGAACCCGCCGTATGGGGCGGATCAGTTTCTTCGCGATGCGTATGGCGCGATTCACCAGGCCATCGCCACGGCGGGGGCAGGTTACGTCGAAGTTGCCCGCCTCACGCCTGAGCGAGTGGCACAATAGGACACGGTTTCCTCGAGGATACAACCATGGACGAAAAGACCTTGCGCGAACGGCTCGCCAAACTACACGCCGAACTGACCAACGCGCATCGAGAGAATCCCGCGACGCGGCAATCGCTGGGCGAAATTCTTCCGGACGTCAAACGCATGGTCGATACGCCTGCGGGCGCTGCCGACTCTTCGATCGACAAAACCCTTCCGGATCGCTTGGAGCGCATTGCGGTGCAATTCGAGGCCGAACATCCGACGCTGGCGGCGAGTGCGCGGCGGCTCATCGACTTGCTGAGTGAAGTCGGTATTTAAGGAAATTCAGCGCGTCCAGACGATCGAAGCGTCAACTCGTGCGGCGATGCGTTCGACATCGCCGCTCCCCGATTCATGGTCGCGCATGAGCACGGCGATGCTGCCATGGCCCGGCACGGGCACAATGGTCCCGCGATAGCCTTGCTCGTCGAACTTCTTCGGATTGCGCACCGCTTCATGCACCAGCACCATGACCGTCACCGGTCCTGACTGCGTTTGCACCACGAGATGCGGCACCTTGTGCCCCCGGAAACTGCAGCTGCTGGCGTAGCTCACCATACCGGCATCGGGTTTCAGGCGAAGTTTCGAATCCTTGAGCACCGCGTTCAAGTCAGCGTCAGGGACGGGTACGTCGGTGCGCTGCCACGCATCCGGCTCGCCCGCCATGTGCGCAACCACATCGGCGGCAAGACCGCGCTGCGGCAGCGTAAGCCAGACTCCTGCGGCGATCACCAGCGCCAGCAACAGGCTGGCGGCCATCGCCATCCAGCGCCGAGCTCCCTGCGCGGCCTTGCCTGATCGTGCGAACGGCAGCACGACCGCCTGGGTTGGGATATCCACGAGCAAGGCGCGTTCGAGCCGCGCTTCAAAGCGCAGCAGCTGCTCGGTAAATGCGCGGCACTCGGCGCAGGACTCGCGGTGCGCGAGCAACTCGTCATCCGCGTCGTGCGGATCGGCCATGATGGCGGACCGATAGCGTGCGTGGTCCATCATTCTTGCGGATCCCGGCTCAAGTCTTCGCCGCAGGCCGCACGCAGCTGTTGGCGGGCACGGTACAGCCGCGTCAGCACCGCCGGCCCCGACAGATCCAGCTCGCGGGCAATCTCCGCCGTCGAATAGCCCATCAAAACCTGCAGAATGAGAGGTTCGCGGTACTCGTCGGGCAATTTCATCAAGGCGTCGCGTATGTCGCCGATGTTTTGTTCCTCGGCGGCAGCCAACATCGGCTCTTCTTTGGCGATCAGTTCGTCGACGCTCACGGTCGGGAAGCGCTTGCGCTCGAAGGTGCGCGCATATTCCCGGCGAATGATGGTCAACAGCCAGGGTTTGGCTGCTGTCTCGTCCAACAAGGAATCCTGCGCCTTCCAGGCCCGCAGCATGCTTTCCTGCACCACGTCCTCGGCCAAAGCACGGTCGCGGGATAACCAGAACGCAAATCGCAGCAGGTCCGGACGCAAGGACTGGCATAGCGCCTGGAACCGGGCGCGTCTCTGCTTTCCGCCAACCTCATCGTTCATGTATAAATCAGCACCCGGCTTAAGAAGTCGCCCCGGCGATATTACCGCGTTATGCCGGCGGCGCTTGGGGTGAAAGGCCCGGACAGGGCTTGGGCGCAGCGCAGGTACCGCGGCAAGGTGGATCATGGGAGTCACTCGCAGATGACCGGAATTGGCGTCAATTCATTTCCAAGCACCCGCATGCGGCGCATGCGCCGCGACGAGTTTTCGCGCCGCCTGATGCGGGAAACCCACTTGAGCGTGGATTCGTTGATTTACCCGATTTTCGTGGTCGAGGGCCGCGGCGACCGCCAGCCGGTGGCATCGATGCCCGGCATCGAGAGGCTCTCGGTCGACCACTTGCTGCGCGAATGCGAGACGCTGGTTCGGCTCAAAATTCCTGCCATCGCGCTGTTTCCCGTCACCCCCGAGGGCAAGAAAACCCTCGACGCGCGCGAGTCCTGGAATCCGGATGGCATCGCGCAAGTAGCGGTCAGAGCCGTCAAAAAGGAATTCCCGAACTTGGGCGTGATCACCGACGTGGCGCTCGATCCTTTCACCACGCACGGGCAGGACGGCCTGATCGATGACAAGGGCTACGTGATGAATGATCTCACCGTCGAGACGCTGGTGCGCCAGGCGCGCTCACATGCCGACGCGGGGGCCGACATCGTCGCCCCTTCGGACATGATGGACGGACGCATCGGCGCGATTCGCAATGCCTTTGAAACCGCCGGACTTATCCACACCCGAATTCTGGCCTATGCGTCCAAGTACGCGTCGAGTTTTTACAGCCCGTTTCGCGATGCCGTGGGATCGGCCGCGCAACTCGGCGGCGGCGGCAAGCACACCTACCAAATGGACATCGGCAATTCCGACGAAGCACTGCGCGAAGTGGCGCTCGACATCAGCGAGGGCGCCGACATGGTCATGATCAAGCCTGGCCTGCCGTACCTGGACATCGTACGGCGGGTCAAGGATCGGTTTGGAATGCCGACCTTGGTCTACCAGGTCAGCGGCGAGTACTCGATGATCATGGCCGCCGCCGGCAACGGTTGGCTGAATGAACGCGCCGTCGCCTTGGAAGCCCTGATGTGCATCAAGCGCGCCGGGGCCGACGGCATTCTGACCTATTTCGCAAAACGTGCGGCGGAGTGGCTCACTTAGTGAACTCGAGCGCAGGTTCAGAGGTACCTGACCAATACGGGGTTGCGGGTCATCCCATCGCCCATAGCTGGTCGCCGTTCATTCACGGCATGTTCGCGAAGGCCACCGCGCAAAATCTCGTGTATCGGCTGTTCGATATCCCGCCCGATGATTTTCGCCGCGATGCGCTGCGCTTGTTCGCCGGCGGTCTGAAGGGTCTCAATGTCACCATGCCGCATAAGCAGGCGGCCGCAGACCTGGTGAATGAGCTCACGCCGCGCGCGGAGCGGGCGAAAGCGGTCAATACCATCGCCTTTTTCGAGCAGACGTCGTTGTTGGGCGATAACACCGACGGCCTCGGGCTCACTGCGGATCTCGAGAACAATCTAGGGCTCACGCTCGTGGGCAAACGAGTCCTGATTCTCGGCGCCGGCGGTGCGGTTCGCGGCGTGCTCGGCTCCCTCATGGAGCGTGAGCTGCGCCAAGTCGTCATCGCGAATCGCACGCCGGAGCGCGCTCGAGAGCTGGCTGCCGAATTCACCGACTTGGGCGAAATCGTAGGCTGCGGGTTTTCCGAGGTGCGGGGGCCACCCTACGATCTCATCATCAACGCCACATCGGCCAGCTTGCAAGGAGAGATGCCGGAGATGCCGGTGGGACTGGTGGGCGAGGAAAGCATTTGCTACGACATGGCCTACGGCCGCGGTCATACGCCCTTTACACTCTGGGCGAAATCCCTGCATGCGGCGCGCACCACCAAGGGATGGGGCATGCTGGTCGAGCAGGCCGCAGAGTCCTTCTTGCTCTGGCGCGGAATTCGTCCCGACACCGCGCCCGCTCTGGAGGCATTGGCGCAGCACGCCTGAACACACCGGTACATCGGCATGGTGAATTTGACTGCCATTCCGAACCCGTCAAAATTCACGGTGCCGCGGCGCTATCGCATTGTGACCAATTCTTCCGCGCTGGTCGGGTGGATGGCCACGGTATCGTCGAAATCCGCCTTGGTCGCACCCATGCGGATCGCCACGGCAAATCCCTGCAGCATTTCGTCGGCGCCGCTGCCCAGGATGTGGCAGCCGACGATTCGCTGTTCGGGACCGACGCAAACCAGTTTCATGTCGGTGTGCGTTTTTCGCGTCGTCATCGCGTGATACATCGGCGTGAAATCAGCCACGTAGACTTTCACGGCGTCCCCATACTGCGCGCGCGCTTCCGCCTCGCTGGCTCCCACGGTGCCGATGGGCGGGTGCGTGAAAATCACGGTCGGAATCATGTTGTAATCCAGGTGCCGTTCAGGCTTACCGCCGAAGAGCCTGTCGCTCAGGCGCCTGCCCGCTGCGATCGCCACCGGTGTCAGCGCAGCCCGGCCGGTGACATCGCCGATGGCGTACACGCCTGCGACATTGGTATTTTGAAAGCCATCGGTGATGACGTAGCTTGAGTCATCGATTGCTACGCCGGCCTTTTGCAAATCGAGCCCCGCGACATTCGCATCGCGGCCGATTGCCCACAACACACAATCGAAGCCCGGAAACTCGCGGCCGTCTTGCGCCACCAGGGTTTTCTTGGCCGACACGGCGCGCAATGCAGCCGGCACCGCGTTCGGGTGAACAATCATTCCCTGGGAGCGAACCTCGCGCATCAAAGACTTGCCGAGCATGACATCGAAGTTGCTCAAGAGCCGCTCCTTGCGGACGAATTGCTCCACTTGGCTGCCGAGCTCTTGAAAGGAGGCCGCCAGTTCGCAGGCAATGTAGCCGCTGCCGACGACCGCAACCCGATGGGGGCGTGTCTCGAGATCGAAAAAGCCGTCCGAACTGATGCCGAATTCCGCACCGGGGATTTTCGGCAGCGTCGGCCTGCCCCCGGTGGCAATCACGATGTGCCGTGCGCTCAAGCGCCGGCCGTTCACCTCGACGGTATGCGCATCCACGAAGCGGGCGGCTCCCCGCACATACGCGACGCCCTTGGCCTTAAGATTGCGTTCGTAGATTCCGTTCAAGCGCAGCACGTAGGCATCGCGCTTGCGCTTCAATTCCGCCCAGTCGCTCATCCCCACTTTGACATCGAAACCGTAGTCGCTCGCATCTTGCAGATTCAAAGCGACGCTCGCCGCGTTCCACATGATTTTCTTCGGAACGCACCCCACGTTCACGCAGGTTCCGCCCAGGCGGTGCGGTTCGATTACCGCAGCCTTGGCGCCGAATTCAGCGGCGCGCTGCGCGCAGGCAAGGCCGCCGCTGCCGCCGCCGATGCTGATGAGGTCGAATGTTTGGGTAGACACTGCCGATTCCGTGCTTCAAAGAGAAGCGCAATGATACGTGTTCGCCGCCGCCCTTGCCCCAAGAGCTCGCAAGCCGGCTGTCGGCACGCGTCTGCTAGAATTGAGGGGTGAACAATCCACTTTTAGATCTGGGCGCATTGCCGGACTTCGGGCGTATCGAGGCCGGCCATGCTCGTCCGGCACTGGAAACGGTACTGGCGGAGAACCGCGCACGCCTCGCGGAGCTGACGGCCCAAGCCAATCCGACTTTTGCCTCGCTGGTCGTGCCGGTCGAGGAACTGAGCTACCGCTTGAGCCGGGTGTTCAGCCCGATCTCGCATTTGAACGCCGTCGCCAATTCGCCGCAAATGCGCGAGGCATACAACGAATGCGTACCGTTGCTCACCGAGTATTCCTCGGAGCTGGGTCAAAACGCCGCACTGCAAGCCGGCTATGCGTACGTGCTGAAAGCCGAAGGCGCCGCGCTCGATCCGGCGCAGCGAAAACTGCTGGAAAATGCGCTGCGTGATTTCCGATTGGCGGGCGTCGATTTGCGGGCGGACCAAAAAACCCGCTATCGCGAGGTGGCGCAGCGCCTGGCGCATTTGGCCACGAAGTTTTCCGAAAACGTGCTCGATGCCGGCCGAGCCTATGCACGCAGCGTCACCAACAGCGCGGAACTCGCGGGTCTGCCCAGCAACGCGGTCGATCGCGCCGCAGTCGATGCACGCGAGGTCGGTCAAGCAGGCTGGCTGTTCAAACTCGATCAACCCACCTACATGACCATCATGGCCAGCGCGGAAAACCAACAACTGCGCCGCGACTTCTATGAAGCCTGGATCACGCGCGCGTCGGAACTCGGCCCGAGCGCCGGTCGCTTCGACAACTTCGGCATCATCGCTGAAATTCTGCCGCTGCGTGACGAGCTCGCCAAGCTGTTGGGATTTGCGAATTTTGCCGATTACGCGCTCGCCACCCGCATGGCCAAGAGCAGCAAGCAGGTACTCGCCTTTTTGGAGGACTTGGCGCGGCGCTGCAGGCCGGCGGCGCGCGAGGAATTTTTGGTCCTCGAGGAATTTGCGGGCCGCAAGTTGAACGCCTGGGATCTGGCGTTCTACAGCGAGCGGCTCCAAGAGAGCCGCTACAGGGTATCGCAGGAAGCATTGCGCCCCTATTTTCCGCTGCCCAAGGTATTGGACGGATTGTTCGCGTTGACGCGACGTCTGTATGGCGTGAGTGTCCGCGCGCGCAGCGATATCAGCGTCTGGCATCCCAGCGTTCGCTTCTACGATCTGCTCGGCCAGGACGGGCGCGCCGTTGCCGGCTTTTTCCTCGATCCGTATTCGCGCACCGAAAAGCGCAGCGGTGCCTGGATGGATGAATGCGTCGTCGCCAAGGCGCTGCCCTCCGGCACGGCGCTGCCGGTGGCGCAGCTGGTCTGCAATTTCACAGCCCCTGTGGGCGCGCAACCCTCGCAGCTGACGCATGACGAAGTCATCACGCTGTTTCACGAGTTTGGGCACGGCCTGCATCACATGTTGACGCGCGTGGCCTATCCCAGCATTGCCGGCATCAACGGTGTCGCGTGGGACGCGGTCGAGTTGCCCAGCCAGTTCATGGAGAACTTCGTGTGGCGTGCGGAGGTGCTGCCGCTGATTTCCGCTCACATCGATACCGGCGAGCCCCTGCCCGTCGACATGCTGCAGCGCCTGCTCGGAACGCGCACGTTCAACGCCGCGCTCGACACGCTGCGTCAAATCGAACTCGCCACCTTCGATTTCGAATTGCACGCAAACTTCGATCCCAAGCTCGGACCGAATGTCGCCGAGACCCTGGCTGCCGTGCGGCGGCGGGTTGCCGTGGTGCCGGCGGCGCCGTTCAATCGCATGCCGGCCAGCTTCGCGCACATCTTTGCCGGAGGCTATGCGGCCGGTTACTACAGCTACAAGTGGGCCGAAGTGCTGGCCGCCGATGCGTTCGAGGCGTTCGAGGAAGCCGGCGTTTTCGACGCCGAGACGGCGGCGCGGTTTTGCGAATCCATCCTCGCCCGCGGCGGCAGCGTCGATGCGATGGACGCATTCGTTCGATTTCGCGGACGCCAGCCCGACGTGCGGCCCTTGCTCAAACAAACCGGAATCGCCGCGTGAAGTGGCCGGCCGCGCTGCTGCTGGCGCTGCTGGCGGCAAGGGGTGTGGCGGCCACCGCCTACGTGAGCGATGAGCTGGTGCTCGGCGTCTATGCCGAAGAGAACAATCAAGGTCAACGATTGGCTACCCTGCATTCTGGAACCAGCGTCGAAACGCTGGCGCAAAGCGGTGATTTCACCCAAGTACGCTTGTCTGATGGAACCACCGGCTGGGTGAAGACGGCCTTCCTGACACCTACGGAACCGGCCGTGGTTCGAGTCAAGCACCTTGAAGAGGAGCTCGATCGCATCCGCGCCACCACCCCCGCCCTGGCCGAAGCGGCGGCGCGCAGCGAAGTGGAGCGGCTCAAACAGGAACTTGCTGCACGGCAAAGCGAGCTGGATGCGGCACGCAGCGGCGGAGCATCGCAGGCGGCGGCTGCGCCGCCGGCGCCGGGTCCGCTCGCCGCCACCCAGGCTCCGGCCGGGATGCTGTGGCAGCTGATCGCCGGCATCGCCCTGGTTATCGGGTTGGCATGCGGTTTCTGGCTGGGCTACGCGACGCTGGCGCGGCGCGTCAAGAACAAATTCGGCGGCATCAAAGTTTACTGAATGCGGATTCCTTGAAGCCCATGTGGGTTGGTATTTGACTTAATACTGTGAGCTACGTCCACAAGGCGAGGTAGTTGCATGGCACAGCCAGGCCTTTAAGCCTAAACTTACTGCGATGTACGACCTCAGACGTAACGACTTCGACGTTGCGAACACCGTCCAAGTCAGCTCGACGGCTGCTGTAGCCGCAGCGGTCAGGGAACTCTTTACGACGGCGTGGCCGTCCGACTCCTTCGACAAGGTCGCGGCTGCGTTCGAAGATTTCGACAAGCTTTTTACCGGCCGCATGCCCGGCTATCACGGCGTCGACACCCTCTATCACGATCGTCAGCACTCGCTCGACATGACGCTGGCCATGGCGCGGCTTTTGGTCGGCTATGAGCGCACCGTCGAGAGCCGATTGCGCTTCGGCGGCGAGCGCGCGGGAATGGCGCTGGTGACCTCGCTGTTTCATGACGCCGGCTACATCCGGGAATTCGATGACCGCCAGCACAGCAATGGCGCCGAGTTCACCCTCTATCACGTGACGCGCAGCGCGCGTTTTCTCGCGCGTTACCTGCCGAGCATCGGCCTGGAAAGCTGGGTGCCGGTGGCGACGCGAATCGTCCACTTCACCGGATACGAGATCAAGCTCAATATGATTCAGCTCGCCGATCCGAAGGATCGCAAGCTGGGGCACCTGTTGGGCACCGCGGACTTGATCGCTCAAATGGCGGATCGCTGCTACTTGGAGAAATGCCGCGATCGGCTCTATCCGGAATTCGTGCTGGGCGGCGTTGCCGCCACGACGGGCAACGATGGCTCGCTGCGAGTTCGCTACAGCTCGGGGCTGGATCTCTTGCGCCAGACGCCGGAGTTCGTGCGCGAAACATTCGTCGCGCGCCTCGAGGGTGAGTTCGAGCATGCTTACCGCTTCCTCGAATGCTTGTTCGGCGGCAAAAATCCTTATCTTGAGGCCATCGAACGCAACTTAGGCTACCTGCACCGCGTGCTGCGCACCGAGCGCTGGCCCATGCTGCGGCGTAATCCGCCCCTGTTCACATCCGATGACACGCAGATCGGCCAGGTGCGCGGCTTGATGCTCGATCGGCTGAAGGCGCTCTGGGCTTAGTGCCTCGGCACCGCGATATTGGCCGCTTCGCATAGGATGGCCTAGTCCTTATCACACTGGACCGATCAACATCACGGTGCAGGATTAAGAGTTTCGAGTGGCTATCCTGGGGTCGTGTGGCCTCATTCGCACTAGTCGGCCGGAAAATCAGGTGTCGTCCCAAAACACGCCGGTAGCGCCGCCATCGTGATGTTGATCGGTTCGAGTATTCGTCAGGAAGGGTAAGTAGCCTCGAGGCAACTGCTTCTTCGTTGCCTCGAGGCTACTTACTCTTCCGGGCGAAGCGCCACACCAGCCGGTGACAAATCACGGTGCTGAGGCGTGCCTTACGGTAAGTCGATCGTCGCCACGTAGCGAGCATGCAGCTCATCCAAACGCGCCAGCACAGCTTCCTTCCCCAGTAGCGGTGCGCCGGCGATGGCCGCGCGCAAAACGGCCGGGCTCAGGGCCCGCCGGGCCTTTTCGGCAATCGGCGCAAAGCTCAAATGCC
>DASQPK010000093.1:0-3805 GCA_035643995.1 Steroidobacteraceae bacterium
GCAGAGAGCGCCGCAAGTGTCTCGATGCTGACATACGGTTGAGCTGCCAAAAGCCCGGGGTCAGGGCATGCCGTCCGGTCGAACATCCATGCCGGCACTTCAAGCCACCGATCTGCTTGCGACTCTTCCAGCGTGCAGCGGAAGACGACAAAACCACCCTTGTCGACTGTCCCATGAATGCAAACTCGGCGACCAAACCAAGGATGATGCCGATAAAAAACCTCGCGAAGAACGGTCCTGTGGGCGTTCTCAAACTTCGTTGTACAATCGTACCCGTCGTCACTCCGCCATCGGCTATATCAGCCCGATCGAGATGGAGCTAAGAGCAGCTTAACCCCGTCCATTTTTTCGGAGGAAGATCACAGCGTGCATTCACCGGCCGAACAGACATCAATCAGAGCTTGGCTGCCACTTATGGCAACCCTCGGAGCTTTTCTCGCGATCGACCCGGCGAGGCCTCTCTTCCTTTGGTTGGGTGGGCTCCACCTCTTTCTAGCCCTCCGCGCGTTGGCTTTTTCCGCTGTGTTGGTTGTCGGTACGCGATCCGCCCTGCGGTTCAAATGGCTGCCACGCACGGTCCCAGTGCCCGAGGCTGGGGCCGATCCCCTCCTGACCCTGCGCGGCTTCGCCTGCCTCATGGTGCTGGTCGGCCATGGCACTCTGGTTGTGTTCCTGCCGTCGAATTTCGATGACCTCGTTAGAGCGCCGAGCCTGTATCGCTTGGTGACACCTTCCCCGTGGGTCGGCGTGTGGGTGTTCTTCGTTTTGTCCGGATATCTGATGGGCAAGGGGTTCTACGGCGGCCGCTATGCGATCGATCGGGCCGGCATCCTCCGCTTTTACCGGAACCGGCTGCTTCGAATCGCGCCGATTTATTGGAGCGCGGTTCTCATCGTTGCACTCATCCAAGCGCGAGATGTATTTGAGCCGGCGAACTTGCCTGGCCTCGTTTCGTCTCTTCTTTTCTTTCAGTCGATCAGTCTACCAGGCGTCGTGATCGGCGCGCTGTGGAGCGTGCAAACCGAAATGGGGTTTTATCTGGCGGCCCCCGTTCTCTTCGTGGCGCTTTGCTATCTTGCTGAGAGGTTCGAGCCTCGGAAGATATTCCTCGCGCTCGCCGCTGCCGGATTGCTTTACCGCGTCGTGATCACGCAGTTCGACGGCGCTTGGGCTGTTTCAGTGTATTCGCCGACGCTTTCAAATCTGGACCTTTTCTGCGGCGGAATGCTCTCGAATTGGTTTTTGCAGAACAGGGGAGCGTGGCAGTGGGACCGCCGTCTTGTAGTAGTTGGATGCGCTGTTCTGTTTTTTGGAGGCGCGTTCGTCCACTCGGCGGCCATGGCTGACCACTTAAGAAGGAACCTGATTAATTTCGGTCCGCTGGTCACGCTACTCACAACGTCAGCCATCATAGTCTGGCTGGAAAGAACGAAGCTGCACGGCCGCCTTGTCATGGCAACGCAGTGGTTCGGCATTCTTACCTATGCGGTTTACGTCGTTCATGAGCCGATCTTTTTGACGCTCAAAAGGATGTTGCCGCACGACCTATCCGCAGCTCAAACGATCGCGTTTACGGCTGCCGCAATCGCGGTCTCGATAATCGTTGCAACATGCGCCTACTTGCTGATCGAGCGTCCGTTTGATGAAGTCAAGCGGATGAGGCCGCGAGCCGTATAGGGCCTCTCGCAACTTAGCAGCCCGAGAAAATCACTAGCCGGTGCGCCGCATGGTCGCTCCATCATCAAGGGGCAAGCCGATGCGGCGGATCGACAATTGGAAATCTGAGCTGCACCGGCTCTGGAGCGTTCGAACCTCGATCGCTTTCGGGGTATTCACGACCATTTCGGAGGTCATGGCGGCCTTCACGGACGTGTTCAATCCCTGGTTCCTGAGAAACCACGGGGAAGAGCTATCCAGCGTCACCTGGTACCCCGTACATGACAAAGCGTAGGCCGCGCGCCACGCGCTCAACCATGTTTTCCAAATCCGCTTTCGTTCCGCTAATTTCGGTGATGTCCATTGGGGTGCGCTTTCCTTGCAAGTCGTTGATATTGCTTGGTAGGGCGGAATTCCCGGGGCCCTCCCTTTGCGTTTTCGGACGAACGAAGGCGAATGGGCGGGGGGCGAACACGAGAAACCGCCATCTGCGCCCTTGCACCCTGGGGGCAAAGCCGCCTATCTGGAACGGTAACCGCGTGAGACCTCTTTAAGGCCTTCGACCCCTTGGATTCCCCGCCAGAGCCCCCGAACGACGTCGCGCCGGAACTGCTGCAGGACCCGTCGAACGAACCGATCCTGACGCTGCCTCCCGCGCTGACAGCCTATGTGCTGCTGATCGCCGTCATCCATCTGCGCGTGCTGTTGCCGCCGGACCTGGAGAACTGGACGATCGACCTGTTCGGCTTCATTCCGAAGCGCTACGACCCCACGCTGTTGAATGTCGATTTTCCCGGCGGCGACGGCGCCAAGGTCTGGACCTTCGTGACCTACTCGCTGCTGCACGCCAATCTCAGCCATATCGGCTTCAACGTGCTGTGGTTGCTGCCGTTCGGCAGCGCGCTGGCGCGCCGCTTTGGTGCGGTGCGGTTCTTCCTGTTCATGGCGGTGACGGCCGCTGCCGGGGCGCTGGCGCATCTTCTGACCCACGAACACGCGGTGGCGCCGATGATCGGTGCATCGGCGTCGGTGTCGGGCACGATGGCGGCCGCGATCCGGTTCGCCTTCGTGCGCGGCAGCTTTCTGTCGTTCAACCGCGGCGATGCGGACGCCGCCGCGCGGGTACCGGCACTGTCCTTGGCGCGCGCGTTGCGCGATCCGCGCGTGCTGGGCTTTTTAGCGGTCTGGTTCAGCGTCAACATCGTGTTCGGCGTTGCATCAATTGCGATCGGCACCGAGGGCGCGAGTGTCGCGTGGCAGGCGCATATCGGCGGTTTCTTCGCCGGCCTCGTGTTGTTCTCGCTGTTCGATCCCGTGCCGCGCGGCCGCGGTGATGCTGCAGGTGCGTTGTCGAATCCGCCGCAGTAGAGCCGCTTGCGGCGCACGACGATTTCCTTCATCATTCGATGCGTAGATGAAGCGGCACCACGTCCGCGCGCATGCATCAAGTATCCGCATGCCCAATGCGCCCCGACAAAATCGGCGCCGAGTTGTTGATTGACTGTTCATTGAAATAAGGGCCGCGCTCGTTTGCAGGGCGCGACCGCCTTCAGGGAGACGACCCATGACGGTACGTGCAATTCTCGATTCCAAAGGCCACCATATCCTCAGCGTTGAGCCGGAGGCGAAGCTTTCGGCGGCGATCAAGCTGCTCGGCGAGCGCAAGATCGGCGCCGCGCTGGTTATGAGCAAGGGGCGTATCGAGGGCATCCTGTCGGAGCGCGATATCGTGCGCGTCCTGAGCGAACGTGGCGCGAGCGCGCTGGATGAGCCGGTCAGCGAGGTGATGACGCGCAAGGTCATCAGTTGCCGGCAGAACGACACTGTCGCCGCCATCATGGAAATGATGACCACGGGCAAATTCCGCCATCTGCCAGTCGTCGAAGGCGAGCGGGTCGTGGGCCTCATCTCGATCGGCGACATCGTCAAATGGCGCGTGCAGGAATACGAGAACGAGCAGGAAGCGCTGCGCCAATATATCAAGACGGCCTGACCCAGCACCGCCCGGATGAACAGAGCCTGTGAAAGGCGGCGTCAGACCACCTTGGTTGGCGCCAGAACGTGGATCGCTTCCTGAATGGAATCGATGGCGCGCTCGGCGGCGCGGGTGCCGAAGTCGATCAGGTCTCCGGCACGGTGGAAGTCGAAC
>DASQPK010000094.1:0-2046 GCA_035643995.1 Steroidobacteraceae bacterium
CTGGATTTCAAGCGGCTGCAATTCACGCCCGACATGCTTCCGGCCGACATTGTGGGAACGATGATTTACAACCCTCAGGATGGAGCGTTCAGGACGAAGCACGGGCCGATTTTCAGTAATCTGATCCTCGCTGATGAAATCAATCGAGCGCCCGCAAAAGTACAAAGTGCGCTGCTGGAAGCGATGCAGGAACGCCAGGTAACGATTGGCGATGAAACCTATCGGCTGCCCACTCCATTCCTGGTGCTTGCCACCCAGAATCCCTTGGAACAGGAGGGAACCTATCCGCTGCCCGAGGCGCAAATCGATCGATTCATGATGAAGGTGATCGTCACCTACCCAAACCGCACCGACGAGCGCGCCATTCTGGATGCCATGGCGACGACTGAAGCCATGCTCGTTCCCCGAGCGGTGGTGAGCGCGGCGCAAATCCTCGAGGCGCGCCACGTCGTCAACACACTGTACGTCGATGACAAGATACGCGATTACATCGTTGATCTGGTGCTCGCAACCCGTCCCCCGATCGCAGCGTCATTGAATTTGAACGGCTACATCCAGATCGGCGCCTCGCCGCGCGCGACGATTGCCCTGACCTTGGGCGCTCGGGCCATGGCTTTCTTGAGCGGCCGTCATTTCGTGATCCCGCAGGACGTCAAATCGATAGCACTTGACGTGCTCCGTCACCGCGTCTCGGTGACGTACGAGGCGGAGGCGGAAAATATCTCCTCCGAGAATATCGTCGAGAAAATTCTCGATGCCCTGCCGGTGCCTTGATGATGCGAGACCCCGCCAACTCGAACAAGGCCATCATGAGCAGCATGCGGCAGCTGGAGATCCGCACGCGCCGCATGGTCAATGACAGTCTCGCCGGCGCCTATCATTCGGTATTCAAAGGCCGCGGCATGGACTTCGATGAGGTGCGCGAGTACACCCCCGGCGACGAGGTCCGCACCATCGATTGGAATGTCACCGCCCGGGCCGGCCGGCCCTTTGTAAAGAAGTTTACCGAGGAGCGTGAGCTCACCATCTTTTTGCTCGTGGACATCAGCGCTTCCGGCAATTTCGGATCCGGGGCGGCCAGTAAACGCGACCTGGCTGCGGAACTTGCCAGCGTCTTGGCATTCTCCGCGATTCGCAACAGCGACAAAGTGGGTTTATTGCTCTACACCGACCGAGTCGAGCGCTACCTGCCGCCGAAGAAGGGGCGGCGTCATGTACTGCGAGTGGTCAGGGATATCCTCTATCACATGCCTCAGGCCACGGGCACGGATACCGTCAAGGCGCTTGATGTCGCGAACCGGCTGCTGCACCGGCGCGCGATCGTGTTCCTCATATCAGACTTCGAGACGAGCGCGGAGCCGACAGCCGCCCGCGCCGAATTGCGCCGCGCCATGCGCCGCACCAATCGCCGCCACGATCTGGTTGCCGTGCATATCGAGGATCCCCGCGAAAAGGAACTTCCGAATGTGGGCATCGTTGCGCTGGAAGATGCGGAAAGCGGCGAGGTCATCGAACTCGATACCGCAAGCCGCGCCGTGCGACAGCGTTTCAAAGAGCTGTCCTTGGAGAGAAGCCATCGACTGGTGAGCGATTTTCGCTTCGAGGGCATCGACACTTTGCAGTTGCAGACCAACGCACCCTACATGCCGGCTTTGCAACGGTTCTTCAAAACTCGAGAGCGCAGACGCCGATGAGCGGACATGTTTCAGGGATCCGCGCCGCGGCGGCGGCGGCTGTCATGGGCGCAGTCCTGGGGGCCGGCCTGTGGGCCGCGCCGGCGCCTGCGGCACAGCCCGACGTGTCCGCGGCGTCGACTGCAAGCGCTGTCAGCTCGGCGGAAGACATTCGCGACATCCGTGGGCCAAAGCTATTGTTGGCCGACTGGGTACTGCCGGCTCTCATAGCAGGCGCGGCCATCATCGCTCTCGCGATTTATGGCGTTTGGCGCCGGCGGCGCAACCGCCGTGCGCATGTGTTATTGCCTTACGAGGTCGCGTTGCAGCGCCTCGAGCAGATCCGCACTCTGATGCAGCCCGCTCGAGCACG
>DASQPK010000095.1:0-19183 GCA_035643995.1 Steroidobacteraceae bacterium
TATAAGAGAATGACGTATTGACCGAGCCATTCGGCTTCCCGGTGTCGGGATCGGTGATCACGGCGATCCCATATTGTGTCGTGTGCACGAATTGCACGCCAACATTGCCGCGTATCCCCACTCCCGCGACGTTCGTGTCGATGTCCAGCCGGACATAGCCGACAGGCACCTTTTCTTCGACCGAATAGTTGCGGTTGTAGTCGCCGGGGCGCAAGTCCTGGGCGAGATAGAACTGACGGCCCAGAGCGTCGAACACGTTGTAATTGATGACCCCCGGCACGCCGACATAGGACAGGGAAGTGGGCGGATAGAGCAGCGCGCCGTCGACGGGGGCATATTGCGTGTTGTTGTAAGGGGCACAGGTAGGCTGGGAGTTGCCGCAACCATTGCCGAGAAGATAGGCGAAGTACACGTCCGCCGATTTCACTTTCTTGCGATCCGAGTAATCGAACCCGACATCCACGTCCTTGAATATCCATCCCAGCGGGTGCTTCACCTCCAGCCGGGCCGCCTTGATCGTGTCCCTCTGCTTGTCGAACTCGTCGCGGCCGTTGTAGCCATAGCCATCCGGATCCGTGAAACCCACCAGGGTCGGATCGGCCAAGTTGTACGGAACGCTCAGATTGGGATAACCGGGCGCGATATGAAAACCGATCCCGTTCACCACCCCGATCTGGGGACCCGTGAAAGCATAGGCATCGTGCAGCGTATCGCGCGCGCTTGAATAGGAAAGATCGGTGATGATCGTCCAGTCGTGAGCCAACTCGAAGCGGTTGTTCCAGCCGACCGAAATATCCCGGGTGTCGACGATGGTGTACTCGTTCTGCATGAGCGGCTTGACGCCGTTCACGACGCCATCGGTAAGCACACTGTTGGGGCCTGGGCTCGTCGTGACACCGGTATAGCTGATGCCGTCCCAGGGGCTGCTCGACCACTGCAGTCCATTGAGACTGGTCTCGTCCTTGAATTTCGAATAAAACAAGTCGAGCTCGCTGTGAATTGAATCGTTGGGGGCCCACTCGAGCACGCTCATGAGGCCGGTGCGCACCTGGCTGAGCGATTTGGCGCGAGCCTGATTCCCTTCCTCGCTCAGGGTGAAGTCTGGAATCCCGTCGACGTGACCGGCCCACCCCTGACCCTCGTAGG
Organism: Steroidobacteraceae bacterium; assembly: GCA_035643995.1. Taxonomy (GTDB): domain Bacteria; phylum Pseudomonadota; class Gammaproteobacteria; order Steroidobacterales; family Steroidobacteraceae; genus Bog-1198. The sequence goes on from DASQPK010000095.1 coordinate 1,147, forward strand.
TATTGCTGCCCGGCGGCCCATTGTTGCGGCCCCAGTACCAGGCCTGATACTGCTTTTCCTGGATCGGCGAGTCCAGGCGCGCAACGCCGAAAGCCACACCCAGCGTATGGTCGAAGAACTGGTCTACGACCGAAAAACTCACCCGGCTTCCCGTCCTCCCAATACCCTGGCCGGGATTCAGATTCTCGTAGGAGCCGCGCTCTCCGCGCGCATTGATCGCCATATGGAATTCGTTGGAGGCGAGCGGCTTGATCGTTTCCAGGTTGACCGTGCCGGCGAGGCCTTGGCCGATGAGACTCGCGTCCGGCGTCTTGTACACCTGGACGGCGTTGATCAATTCAGCGGGGTATTGATCGAATTCGACGCCGCGGTTCTCGCCCGTGGAGGCCTGCTCGCGTCCCATCAAGGTGGTACCGCTGAAATCGGCAGCAAAGCCGCGGATCGAAATGAAGTTCGAGCGCCCGTCGGTGCGTTGCGCGGCGACTCCCGGCAGCCGCGCCAGGCTGTCCGCGATACTCAAGTCCGGCAGCTTGCCGAGATCTTCGGCGGATATGGTCTCGATAATGCTGTTGGACTGCTCCTTCATCGTGATGGCGGTGGCGATGCTCGCCCGTATGCCGGTGACGGTGATTTCCTCGAGAGCGTCCGCGGAAGTGTCCGCGGCGGCGACAACGCCGGCGCTCATTGCAAACAGTACACCTGCACAAACCGCAGCACCGGGCGCAATCCCCTGGGTTGGAGGAAGCAATGCCTGCTTAACTGCCCGAACGAGCGGATTGTTGTGCTGTTTCATCCGAAGCTCCCCGACCGACCACCGCATGGAATTCTTATTCAGGCATAATGCAACCACATGCAACCAAAAAATGCAACCATAAGCAACCTAGTGGGACACCATGCCGGGTGAGAGCGTGACGACCTTCGTCTGGTCGCAGCCGGATGCGCTCCGCTACAATTGAATATCCGCATGACTCACCCCGCCGTAAAGCACATTGTCATCGTCGGCGGCGGCACCGCCGGATGGATGACCGCGGCCGCCATGGCCAAGGTACTACTCGGCGACTTCAGCATCCGCCTGATCGAATCCGACGACATCGGCACGGTTGGCGTCGGCGAAGCCACGATTCCGCAGATCAGGCAGTTCAATCAAGCGCTCGAGATCGACGAAAACGACTTCGTGCGTCAGACCCAGGCCACGTTCAAACTGGGCATTCAATTCGTCGACTGGGGCCGGCTCGGCGATTCGTACATGCACGGCTTCGGCATCCTGGGCCGCGACCGCGGCCTGCTGTCGTTTCATCACTATTGGCTCAAAGCTCATCTCGCCGGCAAGGTGAGCGCTATTGGCCCGTATTGCCTGAACGTCGCCGCAGCGCTGCACGGCAAGTTCATGCGACCGCCCGATCTCGGCGCCGAATCCCCGCTCTCGAGTATCGCCTATGCGTACCATTTCGACGCCGGCCTTTACGCGCGCTACCTGCGCCGCTTTGCCGAGGCGCGCGGCGTACGCCGTACCGAGGGCAAGGTGAAGGAGACTGTACTGCGCCCGGCGGACGGGTTCATCGAGGCGATCGTTCTCGACGGCGGCGAGAAAATCCCAGGCGATCTGTTCATCGATTGCTCCGGGTTCCGCGGCCTACTGATCGAACAGGCCCTGCACACCGGCTATGAAGATTGGACCCACTGGCTGCCCTGCGACCGTGCACTCGCCGTACCTTGCACATCGGTCGGTCCGCCTACCCCGTACACACGCTCAACTGCCCGGGAAGCGGGATGGCAGTGGCGCATTCCGCTGCAGCATCGCATCGGCAACGGCTACGTCTATTCGAGCGCGCATATCAGTGACGATGAAGCCTCCGCCAGGTTGCTCGCGAATCTCGACGGCGCGCCCTTGAGCGACCCGCGGCCACTGCGCTTCGTGACCGGAAGGCGCAGGAAATTTTGGAACAGGAACTGCGTAGCGATTGGCCTCGCGGCCGGCTTCATGGAACCGCTCGAATCCACCAGCATCCATCTGATCCAGTCGGCAGTGACCATGTTGCTGAGTTTCTTCCCCGACCAGGGATTCGATCCGGTCATGACAGACCGGTTCAACGAGAAATCGACCATGGAGTGGGAACGCATCCGTGATTTCCTGATCCTGCATTACCATGCGACCGAGCGCAGCGACACGACATTCTGGAACGACTGCCGGACCATGAGTGTGCCGCGCCGGCTGCTCGACTACATGGATCTGTTTCGCCACAGCGGCCGCTTCTATCGGGAGAACGAGGAACTGTTCACGCAGACCAGCTGGGTACAGGTCATGCTCGGGCAGCGGATCACGCCGCGAAGCTATCACCCGCTGGTCGACCTGCTCAGCGATGCCGATCTGGATGCATTCATCGCCAATGTCCGGCACATCATCGAGCGCTGCGCGGACACGATGCCGCCGCACGAAAAGTTCATCGCGCGATATTGCGCGGCCAACCCGCCGGCTTAAGCCGCAGCTCTATTGAGCGGCCGAGGATGGGCCGTCCTGCGAGATCGGCGCCGAGAGCGGCAGGTCGCGCGACGAAGCGCCGACGTAGATTCTGCGGCTCCCGCGGACGACGGTATGCCAGGCACGGTCGGCGAGCGACCAGTATCGCAGCCGCTGCGGCGCGACCTGCAGCCGGACCTGGCGCACGGCGCCGGCCTCGACCCGGACTCGCGCGAAGGCGGCCAGCGCACGGACGGCGAAATCAGCGCCCGCGGGGGCCGGGGCCGGAGCGCCAAGGTACGCCTGTACCACAGCGTCGCCATCGCGCTTGCCGGTGTTATGGACACGGCATCGCACCGTCACGCCGCCGTCAGCGGATCGCGCCAGGCGCAGATCCGAATACACGAATGTCGAGTACGACAGTCCATGGCCAAAGGGAAACAACGGCTCAATTCCTTCGCGATCGAACCAGCGATAACCGACGTGCACGCCTTCGTCGTAAACCGTCCTGCCGTCGACGCGCCGCGAGGCGCGCTGTGGGTAGCGCGGATCCATTGCCGCATAATCCTCAAGGTGGGCCGGCCAGGTGATGGGCAATCGTCCGCCGGGATTGGTCCGCCCGGTGAGCAGATTGGCGGCTGCCCAACCACCCTCGTCGCCCGTGTACCACATCTCGAGAACCGCGCGGACCACATTGAGCCACGGCATGGCGACGGCCTGCCCGGTGTTGAGAACGACGACCGTATTCGGATTGACCCTGGCGACCGCCTCGATCAATCGATCCTGATCCCCCGGCAGGCCGAAGAACGGACGGTTGCGGCTCCACGCAAAGACTACGGCAACCGTGCTGCGCCGGGCGAGTTCGACCGCCGCGGTGAAGCTGCGCTCCCGCATGGATGGGGTGACCCAGGCAAGGCGCACCTGCACGGACTCGCCGCTGCCGTCCGCGGCCGCTTCGACGCGGACCGCATGGGGCCCGGCGCTCATGTGGGCCAGGCGGCGCACATTGTCGAGTCCATCGGTCGTCGGCACGACGTTGTCGCGGTTGGGAAACACGATGTCGCCGTGACCGCCCCACCAGCCCATGTCGCCGACCTTGCGACCGTCGATCGAGAATTTTCCGATTGCGCCCAGCAGCTGCAAATCTATGTCGTAGTCGCCGTCGACCGGAATCATCAGCGTGCCGTCCCACTGTGTACGCATCCCGGCCGGCAACTCATGCCCTGACTTGCGCGTGAAGTCGATCTGGTCCTCGAGGACAGTCGCCTGTCCGAGTTCGCCCAAGCGCGCGAGGCGCGCAAAAGCCTGTTTGGGTATCGGCTCTCCGGTCATATCGTCGGCCACCGCCAATTGCACGCCCTTGACGCCCTGGGCGCGCAGCGCCTGCCACGCACCGATCTGGCGCCCGGCACGGCCGTAGGATTGTTCCTGACCGTTAACGACCGCAAAAGTCTGCAGCGCGCCCGGACCGATGAGCGCCAACGAAGCCATATCGGTCGCGCGCAGCGGCAACACTCCATCGTTCTTGAGCAGAACCGCCCCGCGCTCGGCCAAGCGTTGCACGCTGCGCGCATTATCGGCAACGGGCAGAGCGCCGACCTGGTGGCTGGGGGGCCGATTCAGCCAGCCGAATCGTTCCATCTGTCCCAGCACATGCGCGACCGCAACGTCCAGATCGGCGTCGCTGACCGTACCCTGAGCCAGTGCTTCGCCCAGATTCTTGGAGCGGCGCACGGGCTGCGGCGCGCCGGCGTCGGCCGGCTTGGGCAGGGGAAAGCGTTGCTCCTCAGGGACACCCGTCGCCATCGTCTCCAGCAATTCCGCGGTCTCCTCGCCCGTCATTGCCGGCTCATCGGGCTCCGGACCCAGCGCGAAGTAGGCGGACGGGCCGGTGCCGGGCTGCTCCATATCCATGCCGTGCACGATGAACTCGGCGCCGTGCGCGGCGCCCCAGTCGGAGGTGATGAAGCCGGCGAATCCGTCCTCGCCACGCAGAATTCCGTTCAACAGCAACTCATCGTCACAGGCGTATACGCCGTTGATCCGATTGTAGGCGCACATGATCGACGCCACTCCTGCGCGGGACACGTCGGCAAACGGCGATAGATAGATCTCACGCAGCGCCTGGCCGCCCACCTCGGCATCGTCGCCGCCCTCGTAGGCCACGAAGTGCTTGGCCTGCGCCATGACATTCTGCGCCTGTGCGCCGAGCACAAATCTCGCCGCGAGCGTACCCGTCAGCACGGGATCCTCGCCCAGCGTGTTGTAGGCCCGTTCAAACGTCGGGTCCCGATACAGGTTGATGTACGGCTGCAGAATGACATCGATCCCGAGCGACCGGGCGTCTCGCCCGATCAGCGCACCCGTCGCCTCGGCATCGTTCGGACTGAAAGTTGCCGCCATCGACAGGGTCGACGGCATGCCCGTCGACGTGTGATGCACCAGGACGCCGGGAGGACCATCTGCAAATCGCAGATCCGGAATGCCGAGCCGCGGCACACCGCGCGTCCATCCGGCTTCGCCCTGCGCAGCACCGGGAGGTTCATGCGCGCCGCGAATGACTCCCATCTTGTCTTGCCGCGACATCGCGGCCAGCAAGCGTTGCACGCGCGGTGTCGGAACCCTGACCGCCGGTTCGGCCGCGAGATGAGCCCCCGCGGGATCGGCAATGCCGTCCGCGCCCGCGGCCTGCCCAGGGCCTCCTACGAGAAACAGCGTCGCCAGCCAGCACATGCGCCGCCAGGCGTTAAAGTGCGTGATGCGCTGAGCGGTCCTGATCCTGGTTGATTGCATGGCGTAGCGGGCATCTCCCCGAACCGGTGGTTTTGTTTGGTAGTTAATGGTTGCTTTCACGGCATCCACAGGCTACATTTCACCGGTTCGCGATGCAACGCTCTGCCTTGCATGACCCCTAATCAATCGCAAATTCCACTGGAGGGCCGGAACTGTGTCGCTAACCCCGCCGCGGATGCTTCTGGACATTCGCGGCCAGTCTGCGTCGCTGGACCGCGTCCTGGAGCAACAGTGTGGAGTCGGCCACTTACCGCTGCTCGAAGCCGCCGCGCTACTTCGCTCAGCCAAGAGAGTGGTCATCGTCGGCATAGGCGCGTCACTGAATGCTGCGATACCTCTGGAGAATCTGCTGTGTGCGCATGGTATCGAGTCATGTTCGATCGAGGCCGGCGAGTTCTTGCACTATAGGTTGCGCGCTTACCCGGACGCGACAATTGCGGTCGTGTCGCGCTCGGGAGAATCCGTCGAAGTGGCCAAGTTGATCGCTGCGTTACGGGGACGCCAGCGCATCATCGGTATCACGAACGAAACCGCCGGCACGCTGGCTCGCGAGGCCGATGTCGTGCTCGACGTGGGAAGCTTGCCGGACGAAATGGTGGCAATCCAGAGTTATACGGGCACGCTGCTGACCTTGTACTTGCTTGGCATGGCCGCGGTCGACGAATGGGACGCCGGCCGTCGGGAACTCGATGCGGTACTGGCCGATTTGCCCGGCTGGATTTCCGCGAACCTGGAAGCGTCGCGCCAATGGGATGCGTTCCTCGACGGAGATTCAGCCGTTTATCTGCTCGGACGAGGGCCATCGTATGGGTCGGCCGCTGAGGGTGCACTGCTGTTCAACGAAATAGCGAAGGCGCCGGCGATCGGCATGGGAGTGGCGTCGTTTCGTCACGGGCCCATAGAGGTTGTCGACCGGCACTTCAAGGGACTCATCTTCGTTCCCTGCGGCAAAACCCGTGACATTAACCTGAGTCTCGCCGAAGACGTCCATCGCTTCGGAGGCCGCGTCCGGCTGATCGGTCCGCAGGACGCAGGTGTCGCCGGATTGCAATGGATCGACACCCCGTCGTGTTCGGATATGCTCGCTCCACTGTTGGAGATCGTGCCGGTGCAGGTGGCTGCGATGCGGCTCGCGGAGTTGCGTGGCGTCGTCGTGGGCAGTTTCCGGTACGCGACCCAGGTCACGCGAGACGAAGGATCGATCGCGCTTGAGCCCCCTTCTGCGGCGAACGGCTGAGAGAGCCGGTGGCGAGAACCCGCAAGCCGGTGCGTCCGGCGCGTCGACTATGGATCCGGCTTTAGAGCTTCACACCGACACTCGCATCGATCATGCAACCCACCAACAGAGCAGGTTTGTCGGAACGGTTGCTCCATGCGTGATTGGTTCCACGTATGACCACTGTATCGCCGGGTCGCATGAGCGCCTCATCCACGTCGGTAACAAGATAAATTTCGCCAACTACGCATGTAATACAATCCAGCGTGTCGGTTCGATGCATGCTCGGATGGCGCGCCAAATCCGCCGGACTCGGCGCATGTTTTTGCTCCACCTCGACATTCAGCTTCTTGAGAACGTCCACGTGCTTATCGTGGTCCGGCGAATCAGGTGGGATCTCCAGCGCCCGAAACAGCATGCCGCCCGCAGGCGGTTCGCGCGTCTTTACGGCCAGACCGCGATCGTCGGCGATCGAGTTGTCGACGGGAACTTCAGCGGCGCTCCATAAGGTGACTCTGTAAAAAATCCCCGGACTTTCCTGCACATTGGTTGCTTCCTGTGCCAACACTGCAGATTTACCGTTCGCGTCGGGTCCAACAACATACCTCTTCCACTTTGCCATTGTTCCAGCCTCCCTCAGCACCGTAGAGAATTGATTGCGAGCATGACGTCGGTAACAGGAAACGGCCTTATGTCGACCGAGTCCTCAATCCACGCGACGCGCGGAGTCGCGGCGTCGTAGCGCGGCCAAGTCGTGCCGTCTGAGCTCCTGGGGACCCCATTGACGGCGAACTCGATCCAAGCGTCCTGCATCAAGTCGGATACCCGCCGATCGACGGCATCGTAAGAGCCGTCGTCGGTAAGATTACCGAACACATAACGAATTTCGGCGGAATGCTTCGCCAGGTCGCCAGTGGCGATCGCTCCCGGCGATAGTCGATTGAAGTGGTAGTAGTAGAACGGCCGTCTCAAAGCTGCAAACTTACGAACCGTCTCCAGAGCGGGCTCAGTCCAGATCACCGCGGTGAATAGTTTGTCCAGCGCATCGTATGGCGGCAGCGCGGCCCGATCGAAGCTCTCCATGAGCTCCTCCGCTTTGGGACCGCCCAGCGCGCTGGCCATATTTTTCAGTATGTCGCGCGAATAGGATCCACCTGGTTTAATGAAATACCGCGCCTCGTTTTCCAGGCACCCCATCAGTACAGGCACGTGCTCGGGCCAGCCTGGAAACCCATCGACCACAACTCGTCCATCCACAACCGGCATCCAAACCAAATTTGCGGGGGTATGCACCTGGCCCGGCGCCGGAAATATTCCGGACAACTCATGCGAGGCCAGTTTTAGATCCGCGCTGGGTACTCGGCGCAGCGCATCGAGATCCCGAGTACCGAGTCTTTCAAATAGGGATTCCGCCGCTGCCTGTGCGCGTTCGTATGACCAGGATTTGGCGAAGGCTGGGCGCTCGAAACCCGCGCTTTGAATCACGGCGCGATGAAACAATCCGTGTGCTCGCGGACAGGAAAGCAACGTGCGCACGGCGACTGCGCCCGCGGACTCTCCAAAGACGGTGACGTTGCCAGGGTCTCCACCAAAAGCGGCGATATTGCTGCGTACCCAGTTCAGCGCAGCCACATAGTCCAGGACCCCGAAATTGGCCCCAACGCTCGGGTGGGCGAGAAAGCCAAAGGCTCCGAGCCGGTAGTTGAAGGTAACAGCGGTAACATCCTTGCCCGCGAAGCGCGATCCATCGAATGCGTCCTCGGATCCGGCTCCCCCTAGATTTCCGCCGCCATGTATCCAAACCATAACCGGCCGGCGCGCATCGACGTCGAGTGTTTTCGTCCAAACATTCAGATATAAGCAGTCCTCGCTTTGCTCCTGGGTCCGCATATCGAAAGCCGCACCGACAGTCTGGAGACATGCCGCGCCGAATCGCTTTGCGTCTCGTACGCCGTTCCACGCCCGCATGCTCACGGGGGCACACCAGCGTAGCTCAGCCACCGGCGGCGCGGCGAATGGCACACCGAAGAACTTGCAGAGGCCATGCTCCACGAATCCTTCGAGCTGTCCCTGCTCAACATGGACACGACACGTAGCCGAGTTGTTCGACATCGATCGCTTACCGAAAGCTCGTGTACATGCGAATCCCAAACGTGCGCGGATCTCCCGCATAGCCGTCAGGTACGACACCGCTGGCCGCCGTAGTGGTCAGATATCGTTTGTCGGCCAGATTCTTGCCCCACAATTCCACTTGCCAGAACGAAGCGGTGGGCAGGAGAGTGATATGCGCATTGTACAGTCCGTATCCCGCCTGACTCTGCACCAGGGTGTTGGAGGGATCAAAAAATGCACGCGTGCGATACGCATAATCGCCGTGCAGCGACAAAGCGTAGGCTGCATTGATGCTCAAGTTGTAATCGGCGCCCACGAAACCGGAAAAGCGCGGCGAGCCGTTCAGATACTTGTCGGCAGCATTCACGGTGCAGGTCGACCCGCTCGGCGCCGTCGTGCAAGTTTTGTCCGGCACATAGGGAATAATGGCGCTGCCCACCGAGGCCGCTGGATAGTTGTTATAGGTCGCTTCGAGATGCGCAAGCGATGCGGTCAGCTGTAGATTTGCGCTCGGCTTGGTGATCAGCTCCAGCTCGGCGCCCTTGCCGGTCGCGGAAGCCGCATTGCCGATTGAAAATGTGCCCGGTCCAACCAGCTGCGAGACTTGCAGATTCTTATAGTCGTAGACAAAGCCGGTCAGATTCACCCTCAAGCGATGATCCAACCAATCCGTCTTTGCGCCGGCTTCATAGCTCCACACTTTTTCCGGAGCAAATGAAGCGATGAGAGGCGAGATTGCCGAGAAATTAAAGCCGCCGCTCTTGTAGCCTCGAGTTGCCGATGCGTACAGCAACGCCTCGTCGGTGATCTGCCAATTGATACCTACCTTTGGCGTGACGCCCGTGTAATGTCCTGTCAATCCGAACGCGATGGGCGATCCGGGCAATTCTGCACCGTTGGTGCGTGGATTGAGTGAAGTCCGATTCGCCGATTGGGCAAATGTCTTGTCATCCGAGGTATAGCGTCCACCGACAACCACGGCTAGCCGTGGAATGATCTGGTAAGTCCCCTGCGCAAATCCGGCATTGGAGGTTGATGTGACCAGCGGCGCGGCTCTTATGAACTGCGCAGCGAAGGGCGGAATGATGACGCTCGGCGGTAGCGCCACGGTATTGATCTGCCGATCATGGTCGTGAAAAAAGTAGTAGCCGGCAATACCCTGGAATTTTTCGGTGTTGACCTGAAAGTCCACTTCCTGAGAAATGCCGTGTTCTTGCTCTGCCTGATGACTCAGTTGCAGTTCCAATTCGGTCGAATCGTTGTCGTTGGTCAGGCTAAAACTGTCGGAGCGATATGCCGATAAGGACTTGATGTTCAGCCAGTCATTTGCGTGGTAATTGATCTCTTCCGAAACGCCGCCTATGTGGCCGATCGCCAGCTGGATATCGTTGAGCGCGACTTCAGCATAGTTACCAACGATTGAGTTGGCGAGCGTGGGAAACGGCGTTCTCGCGATCAGCTCGGAATAGCTCTCAGGATGCTCGCGGTAGCTGCTCCAATCAGCTCGACTTATTAGTTCCAGCTGATCGGACGGCGCGAAGCGCACGATGCCCTTCAATCCGCCGCGGCTTGCATCGCCCACCGACTGACCGCCGGGGACTATATTGTGAAAGTACGGGTCGTGACTCTCATAGTTTGCGGACAAGCTTGCCTGCAACTCTCCCGGTATCAACGCACCGCTCACATAAGCTTGCTCCTGAATTAATCCGAAATTGCCGCCGGTGAGAACATTTTCGGCAGCGAATCGGTCCGAGGGCATACGCGAAATAATATTGATGGTCCCGCCGATCGCGTTTCGGCCGTACAGCGTTCCTTGCGGTCCGCGTAAGATCTCCACCCGGTCAACATCGATGAAGTCTTGGAGTTGCGCCGAGGGACGGGCAATGTAAATGCCATCTATCTGCTCGGTTACATCCGGATCCGATCCGGGCGCAACGTTGTTGGATCCGATGCCGCGAATATAGACTTGCGCGGCCGTCAGCACTTGGCTGACCGTGATGTTCGGCGTTCGGCTGGCAAGATCCTTGATGGTATTTGACACGCTTCTGGATAGCTCGTCGCCTGAATAGACCGAGATTGCGATCGGTACCTTCTGTTGATTCTGAGCGCCGGTTCTTTGCGCGGTTACGATAACCGCTTCAATCTGATCCGATGCGACCTGATCCGATGCAGTCTGCGCAGCAGACGCAGCAACAAACGGCGCCGAATACGAAACAGCCAACGCAAGCGCTGCGCACGGTGTGGATTTCATGCCTCTCCCCTCATCATTTTGCGTCCACCGACACATCTGGTCACCTGGTGACCTTATCACTAGTAAAATTACATGATGCCATGGCTGGACGCAATAGCCGTCTGCCGGCGCCCCGTCCGGGGTAGCGTTACCGCAGCTTCCCTGCCTTGTAATTAGCGGCGTCGTTGGGATCGCCGGATCCTTTGTAAATGGCCTGCAACGGATACGGATACATGGGCCGCGTGAAAGCGGCGCCGCCGGCTTGATTGGGATGTGACCCGATCATGACGTCCGGCGCCTTCCCCCGCTCTACCCAGGCTTCGATGTAGCTGAGGAAATCGATATCGGAGGCGCCCTCGCCTCCCCGGCAATGGCGCGCCCCCGGAATCACGAACATGCGAAAGAAGTCTTGCGTCGCAGCGCGTCCGCCCATGGTTTTCTCGGCGGTCTCGTAGTAATCAATGGCCACGCCGGGAAGCGTTCCTAAATCACTCCAACCCACATAGTTGATGAATTTACCGCCCGCCGCCTTGAATCTGCGGAGATCCGGATTGTCCGCGGCATAGAGCGTTTCCATCACGTCGTTGCGCTTGTAGTCGCGATCGAAATCATAATCACGAGTTTGCCAATCCGGCCCTAACTCGGGGAGTCGCCCCATATAGCGAAAATAGTTCTCCGCCAGCGCGACGAGCCCGGTGCCGTTTGAATTGTAAATGAGTCGCCAATCGGGCTCCGAGCCCGGCGTCCAGCCCCCGGCCGTGAGTCTTTCGCCTCTTGAATTCGTCGGACCGGAGTACATTTTTTTGGCGATTGCCGCTATGTCGGGCGACAGACATGCCTTGGCGCGGGCGCTGCGGCAGACGAGCTGGTCGACATCGACTTTGCAGGAACGGGGGTTGCCGATCAGCCCATCTTTCACGCCGTCGTCCAGATCGCACTTGGCCAGAGCGGCGTTGTGAAGGATTCGAATGTCGGCCTCGGAAAACACTGAATTCAGATGAGAATCAAATGCGGTAGTGATTGCCCAGGCATTTTGCTGCATCAGATCACTGATGCGATTGGGCGCACCGCCGCCGACGATTCCGTCGAAATCCCAGGGAAAGCGCTGCGCCAGCACCATCGCTTGATGGCCGCCATAAGAGCATCCCATGAAATACGATTTCAGCGGCGGCTTGCCGTAGAAACTGTCAGTAATGGCCTTACCTGCGAGGGCGGTGACGTGAGTCGCGCGACCGCCCCAATCGAGTTCGGCCTGCAGATTGTTCGACGCCCACTTTCCATCCGTCCAAAAGACGTCGTCCGCCGGGGCTCTGTGACCACTGTCGGTTGCAATGCACGCATAGCCTTTGCGCAGCGGCGCATCGCATGCCTTGGGAAACACCACGCCGCAGTAATTTCCGCATCCCGCCTCGAAAAACCGACCATTCCAGTTCGTTGCAGGCAGCTTCAAAACGAACCCGACCGTTGCCGTTACCGCGCCTTCGATCAGGCAATAGGCGGGCACCTCATCCTTCGCCTCGACAAGCGCTGTCTTCGCAATGTGCGTAGGCGCTTCTGAAACGCGCGCAAAATCGACGCTTTGCAGGGCGGCGCAGCGGCTTGTGGCAGGCTCAGCGGCGTTTTGGGACTGGGCGTTTGCCAGCGCAACGCCGAGAAACGTGGCAAAGATTGTGGTGGCGGTTGCCGAAACTCTCATGACCAATGCTCCTCTTCCGCCGGCCTTTTTGCGCTGTCTGCGCCCAGCGCGCTTTGCTCGAGCTTGCTAGTATCTTTCGGAGCAAGTTACCTAGTCAATTGGTAAATTGTCACAACCAAGGCTCCTGAATCCGCGCTGGCCACAGCTGGATTTGATCATTGTCTCGATCGTATGAATTGACGCGTATGTTTCAAAGTGATAGATCACCTGGTGACAATGTCCCGTAGAAACATCCCGAGCACGGAAATATGAGCAGTTTCAAGAACGCAGCCGCCGCCAACGTTGTCGACCGCAGCCGTGTCGCTGACCAAATATTCAAGGAGTTACGGCATCAAATCGTCGTAGGAAACCTCCCCCGCGGCTCGAAACTTCCGACTGAACGTGAACTTGCCGAGCGCTACGACGTCAGCGGCCCCACGGTTCGGGAGGCGATTCGTGGCTTAACCGCCATGGGTCTCGCCGATGTCAGGCACGGGAGCGGAGCCTATGTGACCGCGGCGACCGAGTCGCTGATCGCCATGTCTCTCGGCACCGTCATACAGCTGGAGGGTCTTGGCGCCAATGATGTGCTGAGTATTCTGGGCGTACTGAATGAACAGGCAGCTCGCTTGGCGAGTCACTCGGCCACGGAACGAGATCACGAACGCCTGCGCGCAGCGCTGGCCGAACTGGACATGGCCAAAACCGCTGCCGCTGCCGCCGCAGCAGTGCGCAACTTTCACCGCGCACTCGCAGAAGCGGCTCACAACCCATTGCTCGCGGCGCTGTGTGGTTTTCTCGCCGATCTGCAAGTGGAACTCGGTATGGAGTTGACCGGAGATTCAATCAAGGAATGGAAGCGAATCTTCGCGAATCTTAAAAAAGGCCGCTCCAATCTAGTGTCGGCGATCATCGAGGGCAAACAGGAACTTGCTGTCAGCCTAGCGCATGAGTTTCACGCCAAGGCTGTCGCCCTCATCACGTCACTGCCAAAGGCAAAGGAAGTGCGTCTTACAGATCCAAAACTTCGCGCGATGATCTCCTCAATGATGAGTCGAATTGGCTCGCAATGAGTTCGTCAAACCCAGGACCGCAAGCCCCGCTACCAACGAAGCCGACGCCAGCACGACAAACAATAGCTTGTAGTCGGAGCCGCCCAGGAGAAGCCCACCGATCAATGGACCCGTGATCGCGCCTAGGCGCCCAACTCCCATCGCCCAGCCCACACCGGTCGCACGAAGCTCGAGCGGGTAGAACTCGGCCGCAATTGCCACGACGGACAGTTGCGCGCCAATACACAGAAATCCGGCGACTGCCGCAAGCCAATAAATACTCGACGTGAGGTTGGTACCAACGCCGAGCGCGAGGACACATGCGGCACCGCCGACATAGGCTGCGCACACGATTCTGAATGATCCAAATCGATCGATCAGCCGGCCCAGACACACGCTTCCCACTATCCCGCCAAAATTCAGCATCGCGGCTGAGACTGCGGCCGCGTCCGCACCTCGCCCGCTTTGTTGAGCGATTGTGGGTATCCAATTGACCAACAGATAAACGACCAACAGACTCAAGAATAACGTGGTCCATAGCAGTAAAGTGCCGCCGCCGAAACCCGCGGCGAACAGGGCTGCGACTCGGTTTTGGGCCGCATTTCTCTCCGGTACCTCCAATTGATGGTCCCAGCTGTCCGCACGCTGCATTCTGGACAGTATCCGTCCGATCGCCAAACCACGCTTTTTGGCCGACAACCAGCGGATCGACTCCGGCATGACGAATATTACCAATGGCAGCAGCAATAACGGCAGAACTCCGCCTATCGAGAAAACTACCGCCCACCCGTAAGACGGCAGCAAATGCGCCGATGCAAGTGCGCCCACTATGGCACCGAGAGGAAAGCCGCAGAACATCGTTGTCACCAATGTCGCGCGCAGTCTTCGCGGCGCGAACTCGGCAGTCATCGAAATGATACTAGGTATTGCACCGCCCAACCCCAGGCCTGTAGTGAAGCGGAACAACATGAGTTCGTTGGCAAAATTCGCCCGTGCCGTCAGCAAAGAACCCAGCGCGAACACGATCATTGCCACGATCAGGGAAAACTTCCGCCCGGCCCGGTCTGCTACCAATCCGAATCCGAAGGCGCCCAACATGCCCCCCAACAGGCCCATCGAAAAAACCGGACCAAACGTCGCGACCGGTATGTTCAGCGCCACGGCAATTGCCGGCGCAGTAAAGGCGATAGCCTGCGTATCGAATCCGTCGAGCATTGCGATGAGCGCGCATAACGCGATGACCCCGAGTTGGTAGGCCGAGATTCGCTCGTCGTCGATCAGCGATGACAGCGTGCGCAATCCGCGCGTCTTGCTCGCCGCGTTCACTTGAACTCCTTCGCGTGTTACAGTTTCCAAGTCGCCTAGTGACTATAACTCTTTTCGACAAGGAGACAATCATGTACGAGAAAAATCGCATCATGGCGATGCTGCAGAACAAACAAGTGCCGTTGGGCATGCAGCTTTTTACCGGACACCCCGCATTGATCGAAATTCTCGGCATAACGGGGTTCGATTTCGTCATGATCGACACCGAGCATTCTGCGAACGATGCGCGAAAGCTGGAAGACTTGGTGCGGGCGGCCGACAGCGTCGGCCTGTTCACTTTTGTCCGTGTTTCGAAGCACGAGGACGAAAGCGACATCCATCGTGCGCTCGAGGCAGGCGCTCAAGGGATCTTTCTACCGCTCATAAAAACTGCCGAGGATGTAAAGCGGGCGGCCGATGCCGCGTTTTTTCCCATGAAAGGCAAGCGCGGCATCTGCCCTTCGTTGCGCGCGGCTCGCTATGACTGGAAGCATTTCGATCAATACGTGGCGTGGAACAACACAGAAATTCTGCTGGTTCCCATGATCGAGCAGGTCGAGGCGCTGGATAACATCGACGCAATCTGCGCCCTGGACGATGTAAAAATGCTGGTTTTCGCAGCCGGAGATCTCGCTTACGCCATGGGTGAGGCATCGCGCATGATGGATAGCCCTTTGGTCCGGGATGCCTATCGCAAAGTGTTGGACAGCGCCAAGCGTCACAACGTGGCCGTCATCGGCGGCCCGGTACTCGACCCGACACCGGACGGGTGTCGCAAGGCGATACAGGCAGGGGTCACCATCATGTGTTTGGGACTGGATACCATGGCTTTTCGCCGTGCGTGTGAACAAACCGTCACCGCCCTGGGAGCGGGCGTAGAGGGCACTGGGTTTACCCGTGCTGCAGCGCCGCCAAGCGGGTTCAAGAATTGAGATTCTAAACGGTACACTAAGGCATTCAGATGATCGGGCGATCTCACAGCCAGGGCGCAGAACTTGAAGACGAATCAGAAAGTCGGAATTGCAGCCCCGGCAAAAGCGCATCCCGGACGCGACCTGAATGATCTCTACATATTTGCTCAAGTCGTCATCCACAACGGATATTCCTCGGCCAGCCGCGATCTTGGGCTGCCAAAGTCCACTCTGAGCCGCCGCATCGCGGCACTTGAGGAGCGGCTCGGTTCTCGGCTGGTGCAGCGGTCAAGCCGAACATTTGCGGTCACCGCGGCAGGACAACTGTTTCTAAAGCATTGCCTTGCGATGATCGCCGAAGCGGATGCCGCGGAACTCGCGGTCGCTCAAACGCAGACGCGACCACGCGGCCTGGTTCGTGTCAGCTGTCCCATCTCGATGGCACAGTCGATGCTGGGTCCGATCCTCCCTGCGTACCTGAGCGAGAATCCCGAAGTGAACGTAAGCCTTGTATCGACAAATCGTTCGGTGAACCTCATCGAAGAGGGTTTTGATGTAGCTTTATTCATACACCGGACGCCCCTGCAGGACTCATCGTTGATTGTGCGTGCGATCGGCAGCAGTCCTCAGGTCCTGGTCGCAAGCCCGCGGCTCTTCGAACGCATACCCCGCCCGAGCTCTCCCGAGGAGTTGAACAGTCTTCCGACCATTTCCATGAACTACGGATTGGCCAATGACGACTGGACTCTTTTCAGAGGCGACGACAAGCGTACCGCCGTCATTGCGGAGCCACGTCTAATTGCGGAGAACTTGCTCATTTTGAAGGACGCCGCGCTGGGTGCCGTGGGCGTCGCACGATTGCCAAAGATTATCTGCGGAAAGGAGCTGCGTGAGGCTCAGCTGGAGGTTGTACTCCCGGACTGGTCCATGCCGCCGCACGAGATTCACGCGTGCTACCCTTCGCGAAAAGGCGTACCGCCGGCAGTGCGTTCCTTCGTGGATTACGTCGTCAAAGCTATCGGCGAGAGGCTCGCGAAAATCTAGATACACCTGCTGAGCGCCGGCGGACTCCCTCTGGTCATGGGTTGGGCTCCATTGTAATGACGATTCGGCCCGATGCGCGTCCACTTTCACAGTACGCGTGGGCTTCCACGATCTGATCGAGCGGATACGTTCGGTCGACTATTGGTCGAATCTTTCCTGCATCCACCATGTCGCTGATTATTTTCAGCGCTGCAGCGTTTGGCTGAGTAAACGCCCAGTGATAAGACCTTCCGAGCTCGCGCTGGGCAGCGTGTCGAGCACCGAAGAGATCGTCACCGCGGCGCAAACCCTCCTGGAGACCATACTGATCTATTAGCCGTAAGCGCGGCGACACAATGCTCACGTACTGCGCGCCGGCGCCGATCTTCAGCGCGCCCAGCAGCATCGCTTCGGTATCGGGCGACGTATCGAAGGCGATATCGAACTCGCGGAGGTGGGTGCGCGGATCTTGCCGGGTGTAATCAATAACTTCATCGGCCCCCAGACTCTGTACGAGAGCATGGTTGCGCGTACTGCAAATTGCTGCAACATACCCACCCCACGCTTTGACAAGTTGTACTGCCAAGCTGCCCACCCCGCCTGCCGCGCGCGGAATGATCACGCGCTTGTGCCGCGCGTTCTCTGGCGTAAGTCCCGCGGATCCGACCAACGCGGACCAGGCAGTCAGTGCGGAATACGGAATGGCGGCTGCCCGAACGAAATCTAGAGACTCCGGCTTGGCGGAAACTTGGGACTCAGGAATTATTGCGTATTCCGCGTTGCCTCCGCCCAAAGTCGCCGCGTAGACAGCATCTCCCACCTCAAATTGCGTGATTCCAGCACCGACCGAAACGATCTCACCGGCGGCGTCGCGACCTGGACACATAGGCAAGCGTGACATGCCTTTCGCTTCGAAATAGTCCTTGCCGTATCCGCGGCGCACCGCGCAGTCGATCGGGTTGACCGACGAGGCGTGGACGCGCACCAGCAAATCGCCCGGTCCAGGAACGGGGAGGGAACCGTTCGCGATGCGTAGCACGTCACGTGCGGCGCCGTATTCATGGAACTGGGCGTACTTCATCAGCAACGACGATTCATGGCGCGCCGAGAGTTCATGCTCGATGCATATCCCATGGCGTCTTACCCGGCGGTAGAGGCGGCCTTCGATACAAATCCTCAAGCGGCATCCCGCGCTCATAGTCGCGGATCATTTGCTCGGGATCGAAAATGATTCCCATGAAATTTTCCGGGTAGTAGCGATC
>DASQPK010000096.1:0-2887 GCA_035643995.1 Steroidobacteraceae bacterium
TAACCCGCAGCGGCCCAGCATCTTTAGCCACGATTCACCTTCCTCTCGTCGACCTCGATAGAGCGGCCCGGCGATGTGATGTTCGCCGCCTCGTAAGAGCGCATCCGAGCAAGTCCAGCATCGCTGATGCAGAGTTTCAGGAAGAGATTTCGTTCGAGCGCGAGTCCCTGTGGCAGCGGCGTTTCGGTGGCGTTGCGGACAAGCCGCTTAATGGCCGCAACCGATTCCGGCGGGCGCGATGCCAGTCGACGGGCGATCTCCATCGCCCGATCCAACGCCTTACCGCTTACGCTCTCGTGAACAAGGCCGAGCCTTGCTGCTTCCTTCGGGTTGACGGCATCACCCATGAGGATGTGCATGAGAGCCGCTGCCGTCCCAATGGTGCGCGGCAGCCGCTGCGTGCCGCCGGCCCCCGGGACAAGTCCCAGGTTGGTCTCCGGCAATCCGATCAAGTAGTCACCTTCCTCAGCGATGCGAAGATCGCAGGAAAGCGCGAACTCGAATGCGCCAGCCAAACACGTTCCGGAAATGGCGGCGACAACTGGCTTTGGCATGCTCTCACATAGGGCCATGGCCTTATCGAAAAACCCCGCGTTGTAGGTCGCGTTGTCGGGCCATTCGCGGCCGGAAGCGCGAAGGGGCTCGGCGAGCTGTAGGAGGGCGGTGATAGAAAAGTGGCGAGCGAAATACCCGGGCGCGCCGCCCGTCAGAACCACGGCGCGAATATTGGAATCCCCGGCGTAACCATCCAGCGCCGCAGTTAGCGCGTCGCCCATCTCCGCGTCGAAATAGATTCTCTTGGGGCTGCCCAAAGTAACGACCGCGATTCTATCGGTCACGTGCGTGGCCAGAACGTCGGTGGACACGGCATCCTCCTGAATTGCGATCTTCTCTTCTTCAATGGCGCGCTTCGCGCCGTCATTCGTGCTCAAGCACTGCCTTCAACGCTCGCGCGTGCGTACGCGCGGGATCGCGCCCCACTCGGGCAGTGACGCCCCGCAGGCTGCTCGAACGATGCGACCACACCCTACGCGGACGCTGGTTGATCACGCCATGTCGTTGATGCCACCTTTTCGGTCACTGCATGCATTGCTGTGAGAAGGTGCTCCAGCTTACGACCGAATTCTCTGCACCAGGTGGTAGCTTCGTCGAGCTCTGTCCGCGCACCTTCTCTGGCCGAAAAAGTGGCAATTCCGACATATGTCCAGGTGTTAAAAGCCAGTATCCTTCGCGGCCAAGCAGGGGCGAGGCAAGCGAACACAGTGGGGTGAAGTCGATATGGCGAAGTCATTAGATGTAATTTTGGTGCATGGCGCTTGGGCGGACGGGTCGAGCTGGGCGAAGGTGATACCGCTTCTTGCCGCCCGAGGTCACTCCGTCACCGCCGTGCAGCTTCCCCTGACGTCACTCGGCGACGACGTGGCGACGGTTAAGCGGGCCATCGCGCTTGCATCGGGTCCAATCATCTTGGCGGGCCACTCTTATGGCGGCGCGGTCATCTCCGAGGCCGGAAACGACCCGAAGGTCGAGGCGCTCGTGTACATCGCGGCTTTCGCCCCAGACGCGGGTGAGTCGGCCGGATCTCTCGGTGCGAGCGTCGAGCCTGCGCCGCTGGGTGCGGAAATTCGTCCTGACGCGCAGGGGTATCTAAAGCTGACCCAATCGGGCGTGCGCGACTCCTTTGCACAGGATCTGACCGACACCGAAAAGCTGATCCTCTATTCCGCCCAGTCGCCAACAGCGGGTGCTGCATTGGGTGGAACGGTGTCCGCGCCGGCATGGCGCGCCAAGACGTGTCGCTACCTTGTCGCAACAAACGATCGCGCCATCCCGCCCGCCCTACAACGGAGGATGGCCAAGCGCCTCAACGCGGCGGTTGTCGAGGTTGCCTCCAGCCATGTCGCGATGCTGTCACATCCCAAAGAAGTGGCGTCGCTGATAGCTGGATAAGATGGGAAGCGCGGTCGAATGCCCATGATCGATTTACGCGCCGGCCGGAATTTTCCCCGACGTTCACAGACTGGCTTCAGACGCTGCCGCTGCGGTCATAGCAATCGAGCAGGCGCCCGACATTCCAATTGTTCCGACAAAACGTCGGAGCGCCGCTTGGTGGCGAAATCTCCCGAATGGAGGCAATATGGCGTGCGGCGCACGGATTCGCGTAGGGGCCCTCGTTTAGGTTAACGTGAGGGCAACTGAGTTTTTGTCGAAACGATTACCCGAAGCTAACCTCGTCCGCAGATTAGGAGAGCGCTATTCTACGACTCGGGCTCTTCTTGCAGCCTGGCTTCAGCGTAATGAGTTTCGCGCCGATCGCGGCATTTGAAGCGGCCAATATCGTTGCGGGCGAGCGCTTCTATGATCTCCGAATTCTATCGGAGAGAGGAGAGCCACTCACCAACTCACTCGGCTGGACGATAAATACTGAACCGCTGGGCGAGGGCCGTCTTGACACACTGATGGTGGGTTCGGGGCCGGATTTGGTGCTGCCGTCACCACGTACGGTTGCGTTTCTGCGCGACGCGGTATCGGCGACTAGGCGGATCACCTCGATCTGCATAGCCGCGTTCACGCTCGCAGAAGCGGGAATTCTGGATGGCCGACGAGCGACCACGCACTGGTCGTACGCCGAAGAACTTGGCAGGCGGTTCCCTAAGATAACCGTCGAAATGGATCGGATCTTCATCGCGGACGGGCCCGTTTGGACGTCCGCTGGAATGACGGCTGGGATTGATCTCGCGCTCGGACTCATTGAACGCGACTTAGGTAAGCAGGCAGCGCAACGCACCGCGAGGGTGCTTGTCGTCCATCATCGCCGCGCTGGCGGCCAATCGCAGCATTCCGCAATGCTGCAGCTCGATGCCAAATCCGATCGCGTTCAAATTGC
>DASQPK010000097.1:0-3486 GCA_035643995.1 Steroidobacteraceae bacterium
CACCAACAGCGGAGTGGTAGTTCAGCTGGTTAGAATACCGGCCTGTCACGCCGGGGGTCGCGGGTTCGAGTCCCGTCCACTCCGCCATTTCCTGATGTGATCCCGCGCGAGCCGTTTGGCCGCGCTGCGGTGAAGCGGTAAGGTTAGGAAAGAGGTTGGATCATGCTGCAAAGTATTCACGACAAGCTCAAAGGGTGGCTGGCCTACGTGGTCTTGGGCGCCATCGGGTTGGTATTCGTTTTCTGGGGCATCAACTGGACATTGAGCGCGCCCACTTACGCGGCCAAGGTCAACGGCAGTGAAATCTCCTCCAATGAGGTTCGCCAAACTTATCAGCAGCAGCTCGCGCAAATGGAACGCCAGAGCAGTGTCCCGCTCGACGATGCGATGCGCAACGAAATCAAACGCCGGGTGCTCGATGAATACGTGAACAGCGAGGCGCTGGTGACGCGCGCCGATGACTTGGGCTATCGGGTCAGCGATGGTGAGCTGCTGGCGGAGATGTCGAAGGTTCCGGCGTTCCAAGTCGATGGGAAATTCGATCAGGCGCATGCGCTGGCGGTCCTCAACGCGCAGGGCCGCTCGGTCTCGGAAATCGAAGGGTTGTTTCGGCGCGATGCGAAGCTGCGGCAGCTTGACGCGGCGCTCAATGCCTCGAGCTTTGCGACACCCACGGAGCTGAAGGAATTTCGCGCACTCACGCGCCAGCAGCGCGAGCTGGCGTGGCTGACGCTGTCGGCGACCAAGTATGCGGCCTCTGCCACGCCGGATGATGCGGCCATCAAAGCCTATTACGACGCGCACAAGTCCGAATACATGACCCCGGAAACGGTGAACCTGCGCTATGTCGAGTTGAGTCTGGCGCAGCTGGAATCCAAGGTCAGCGTCGATGACGCTCAGCTCAAGGCATTCTACGAAGAGCAGAAGACCAAGACGCCGGATCGTTTCTCGCAGGCCGAGCAGCGCCGCGTGCGCCACATACTCTTGCCGGTCAACGATCCCAAAGAGGACGCGGCCGTCAAGCTCAAGGCGGAAGGCATTCTGAAGCGGGCTCAAGGCGGCGAGGATTTCTCAAAATTGGCGAAGGAATTTTCGCAGGATCCAGGCTCCGCCGCGCAGGGCGGCGATTTGGGTTGGGCGGAGAAAAAGGTTTTTGTCGGCCCGTTCGCCGATGCGGCCTTCAGCATGAAAGTCGATGAGATCCGAGGGCCGGTGAAGACCCAGTTCGGCTATCACATTCTGAAGCTGGACGGGATTCAACCGCCGGCGGTGAAGACCTTCGAGCAAAGCAAGGCGGAACTGGAAACCGAATACAAGCGCAACGAAGCCGAGCGCTTGTTCAACAACGCGCAAGATCAGCTTGCGGATGCGGCGCTCCAAAATGCGACGGACATCGAGTCGGTCGCGAAAAAGGCCGGATTGACGGTGCAGGACATTGCCAATTTCAACCGCAACGACGGCGGCGGGGCGCTGGGCAAGGTGCCCGCGGTCATCGATGCGGCTTTCAGCCAGGATGTGCTGGACGGGCGCTTGAGTCCCATCGTTGAGGTGGAAAAGGGCCGGGGCGTGGTGCTGCGCGCCACGGATCACCAGGTGCCCCAGCAAAAGCCCCTCGAGGCCGTGCGTACCGACGTCGTCGCCGCTTGGAAGAAGCAGCGCGGCGTGGAGCTCGCCGCTGCAGCAGCGGCGGATGCGGCCAAGCGCTTGAATGCCGACGAGTCCTGGGATGCGGTGGCGAAGAGCTTAGGTTTAACCGCACAGGCGCCGAAATTCATCGCCCGATCCGATCAGGATGTGCCCATGGAAATTCGTACCACCGCATTTAATGCGCCGAAGCCTGCGCAAAAATCGATTTACGAAAACTTGAGCTTCGCCAACGGCGACGCCGCGGTGTTGGCATTCAGCGCGGTGCGCGAGGATCCGAATGCGGCGATCGTGAAGGACGCGGACATTCGCCGTCAGTTCGCGGCGCAGATCGCATCGAGTGAAGCGCAAAGCTACGCCGCGGCCGCCCGCGCCGATGCCAAGGTCACGTTGAATCCAAAGGCAATGGACTAGTTGACCGACCTGCTGCACCAGTTTTCGGATTGGTATCTTTCTTCCTTGAGCCAAGGCGGCTACTGGCTCATTGCCGGTTTGATGGCGCTCGAAAGCACGTTCGTGCCCATTCCGAGCGAGGTGATCATCCCGCCGGCCGCTTACCTGGCGCACACCCAAGGGCAGATGTCGATGCTGGGGATCGTTCTTAGCGGGACCGCCGGTTCCTGGATCGGGGCATCAGTCATGTATTGGGGCGCGCGATGGTTGGGCAGGCCGCTGGTATTGCGCCTGGGGCCTTTTATCGGGATATCGTCCGCGAAGATCGAACTGGCGGAGCGCTGGGCCGCTCGCTACGAATCGGCAGGCGTTTTCTTCTCGCGCCTGCTCCCCGTCATTCGTCATCTCATCGGCATTCCCGTGGGTATTTTGCGGATGGACTTTCGCTGGTACGCGCTCGCGACCCTGGCCGGATCGCTGCTGTGGTGCTCGGTGCTGGCATGGCTCGGCGTGACCATCGGACGCCATCCCGAGCTGCTGGCGGGCTCGCTACACCGGTTCTTTGCGCTGGTGCTGGGCGCGGCGGTCGTGCTGGCGGCGCTGTACTATTTTTTCGTGCAGAAGCCGTCGGCGGCGCGCTCACGCGACCCATGAGGGGTCGTCGACACCGGTCATTTGCCCGTGTAAAATACACCGGTAAAGGAGAACGCTGTGCAAGATCCTCTCTTTGAGCCCAAAGCTCCAAAGCAGACCGTGAGCATAACGCTCAATTCCGATCTGTATGCCAAGGCAAAAAGCATGGGCATCAATGCATCGAAGGTTGCCGAAGAGGCGCTTGCACGCGAATATTCGGCACGCCGCAGCGAGGCGCTGCGGGCTGAAATCCGTGACGAACTTGCGGCCTTGGAGAGATTCGAGGCGCAGCACGGATCTTTCCCAGAGCTTGTGCGCGCCCACTACGAGCGCGACGATGGCGCAATTTGACGTTTTCGTAAATCCATTTGCCAGCGTGCGCCGGGCATATCCCTTTGTAGTTGCGATGCAGTCGGAACTTACCATCAACGGTGCTGAGCAACTGGTGGCGCCGATCGCGTCAAATGATTACGAGCAATCGAGTATTCGACGTGTCATGCCGGTTGTCGCGCTGCAAGGAAATGACCACGTCGTTCTGGTGCCAAGACTGACCGTCATGCGATCACGCGATTTGATCCAGAAAGTCAGTTCCATCGCGGCTGCGCGCGCTGAGCTGCTGGCCGCGATCGACTACCTCTTTTTTGGTGTTTGAGGCCCGATGACTTAGGTCTTCGCCGCCGGTGTGCCCACCGGGAACTTGCTGAAAATCGCAGCTGTCGCCAAATCGATCTTCTGAACCGCCTGCGGGCCTGAAAGCTCGTAGACATTCTGGCTGGCGCTGGCATGCCAAATCGGCTTGTGCGACTTCGCGTCAAA
>DASQPK010000098.1:0-40362 GCA_035643995.1 Steroidobacteraceae bacterium
TGTAATTCTCGAAGAGATAAATGAGTAGATCGAGAACGTTATCTTTCACCTCCGGCTCCTAACGACTCGGGAGTAACGGCCCCCGGGGGCGGCCTGAACGTGGCCTTCGAGCTCGAGGATCAGCATCATCGAGGACACGGCATCTGGTTTGAATCCGGTACGAACGACCAGCATATCGAGGTCCGTGGGATCAAAGCCGAGCGCATCTAACAAGATTTTGTGTTCCTTGTCCATGCCCGCCTCCAATCCTAAGGGCGCCGCGAGGCCCCCGGACGCGGCGCGCGGCCGGTCGAAAAAGGCTGAAAAGTTCAACTCGCTCAGTATGTCAGCCGCGGTTTCGGTCAATTTTGCGCCCTGACGAATGAGGTCGTGGCAGCCGCGGCTCAATGGGTTGCGAATCGAGCCCGGCACCGCGAAGAGTTCCCGATTATGGTCACCCGCCAGCCGGGCCGTGATCAAAGAGCCGCTGCGCCGCGCGGCCTCGACGACCAACGTACCCAGACTCAACGCGGCAATGATGCGATTACGCTGCGGAAAATTCTCGCGCCGCGGCGGCCACCCTAAGGGAAATTCGCTGACCAAGGCGCCTTGGAATTGGATCTGTTCGCTCAAGGCCCGGTTATTTTTCGGATAGATGATGTCGATGCCGGATCCCAACACCGCGAGCGTGATTCCCTGCGCCGCCAGCGCCCCCCGGTGAGCGGCGCTGTCAATGCCTTCGGCCAGTCCGCTGGTGATGCCAAGCCCGCATGCCGCGAGAGTTTCCGCGAACTCGAAGGCGATGTCGCGGCCTGCCGGCGTGGGGTTGCGGCTGCCGACGATGGAGAGCTGCGGATCATTCAAGACGTCGGCGTTGCCGGTCACATACAGCGCTATCGGACTCGAGCGCAGCGCGTGCAGCGCGCGGGGAAAGCGCGGGTCGGTAAACGGCAGCACCTGATGCTTCGGATCCTTTATCCAGGCCTGCTCCACGGCGCGGGGCCGGGCGCCCGCGTTGCAGAGAAACTCAAGCGCAGCCGCCGGAACCCCGGCGCTGCGGCGCTCGGCGTCCGAGGAATTGATGAGGCCGTGAACGCCGCCCAGAGATTCGAAGGCCCGCGACAGGATGGCAACGTCGAGAGCCGGCGCGCGCGACAGCGCCATCCACGCCAATGCCTCGTCGGTTCGTTGCATCGAACCGATTGTCGCGCAGCGACAAAGCGGGCGCCGCCCGCTAAAGGCGGCGCGAATGTAGAGATTTGCCCGCCCTTTAAGGGTTCTGGACCTTGTCGCCGACGCGAATCAGGTTCGTGGCTTCCATGATCAGCCCGTAGCTGATGTTGTCGAAGGTCTTGAACACCATGAAGGTACCGGTCCGTTCCGACGGAAGAGCGACTTTCTTCGCGCCCAACTGATTGAGGTTGAAGAACCCCTTCTTGTCCGTGTCGAGAACGATGGGACCCGTGTCGAACACGCCGAGCACGTTGCCCGGCGCAAGGCCGTCGCGAGCGCCGCGATTGACCACCACCACCTCGTACTGTCCGATGACGGTGACACCGTGGGAAACGGAAATGATGCGGCCGTTGGTCTTGACCCGCGGCGCGCTGGGCGTGAAATCGAGGGGCACTTCGACGCCGCCGGGAATCAATTTATCGCCCGCCCGCGAATCCTGAGTCGATTCGGTCATGATGAGCGTGGTGGGATCACCCTGGCGGGTCACATGGCTGGAGCCCGTAAAGATGCCGTCATAGCCCAGGAGGCGATTTTCGTCCGGATCGATCAGCGCCTCGCCGACCCGCACGACATTGTAATGAGTGCCTAATTCGGCCGGGCTGGTGAATCCGCGCGCGTACAACGTATCGCCCTCGGACATGACCACATGCAGGTCGCGCGTCGCCAGCAGGTATGGCGCGTGTTTGATTTGGTCGCGATCCAGCACGGAGGGCTTGGACATGAATGCCGCCACCGTCGCGTAGGGAATGGTCGTAATCGCCGTTTCGAGCGGCTGGCTGCGCACGCGCGGTTCAACCCGCGCCACGTCACCGCGCTGCAACAAGATTTGCGGCTTGCCATCGATAAAGACCAGACGCAGGGTATCGCCCGGATAGATCAAATGGGGGTTCTGGATCTGCGGATTGACCTGCCAAATCTCCGGCCAGTACCAGGGGTCACGCAGAAAAACCTTGGAAATACCCCAGAGGGTATCGCCGCGCTTCACCACGTAGCTGTCGGGTGCGTTGTCGGCGAGCGGGATGCCCCTGCTGGGGGCCTCCGAGGATTCAGTACGGGAGGTTTGGCCCTCGATCGCCGCTTCCATCGCCGTTTTCTCATCGCCCACCACCGTGCCTTCCGCGGTGGACTCGTTCGAGACTACCGGCGGGGCTTCGGGCCTCGATGCCGCCGTATGGCACCCAGCGACCACCGCAACCGATAGTAATAGGCCTAAATACTGATGACCTTGCATTCGTTTCGCTCCCATGAGTCAGCTTATGGTTGCAGACTGACTGGTATACTTCCGCCCTGCCGCTTAAGACTGGGACGCACCGCCCGTTTTTGCCTTTTGCCCAATGCTTTACGCGCTTCAACGCCAGAGCATTAAGTTAAGCAGCGGCGGAACTTTAGCAACATTCCTGAGCCAAAAACACGATATTGCTCTCATAACTCCTATGACAAAGCTCGTAATTCTCGAGTATCCCGATCCCAGGCTGCGAAAGAAGGCCGCCGCCGTCGCGGCGGTCGATGATGCGCTGCGGCAGTTCATCGATAATCTGCTGGAAACCATGTACGCGCACAACGGCGTGGGGCTGGCCGCGACCCAGGTGGATGTTCACAAACGGGTCATCGTGCTCGATGTCAGCGACACTCGAGATCAGCCGCTGGTGCTCATCAACCCCGAAATCTTGAGCAAGGAGGGCGAGGGCCCGGTGGAGGAAGGATGCCTGTCGCTCCCCGGCATCTACGACAAGTTATCGCGCGCCACGCGTATTCGCGTACGCGCAATCGGCCGCGACGGTCAGCCCTTTGAGATGGATGCGGAAGGCTTGCTCGGCGTTTGCATCCAACATGAAATGGACCATCTCGAAGGCAAGTTGTTCGTCGATTACCTCTCTGAGCTGAAGCGCACACTGATCCGGCGCCGCTTGGAAAAAGAGCGTAAACAAAGATCCACCAGCAGCGATTCACGCGCTCACGCGCCGGCTCTTTGAGTTTTGAGCGCCGCTGCTTCCTCCTTGAAGCTGGGCTTCGCCGGCACGCCTGACTTCGCCGTTCCCGCACTCAATCGGCTGGCCGCCCGGCATCGAATTTGCGCCGTATTCACGCAGCCGGACCGCCCCGCGGGCCGCGGCCTGACGCTGCATTTGAGCCCCGTGAAGCGCCGCGCGCTCGAGCTCGGCCTCAGCGTGCATCAACCGGCGACCTTCAAGTCGCCCGAGGCGCTCGCGCTGCTGCGGGCGGCTGACCTCAACGCACTGGTGGTGGCGGCTTACGGGCTTATTCTTCCGATCGCGGCGCTCGGAATTCCCACCTGGGGCTGCATCAACATCCATGCATCGCTGCTGCCGCGCTGGCGCGGCGCGGCACCCATTCAACGTGCGCTGCTCGCCGGCGACCTTCAGACGGGGGTGACCATCATGCGCATGGAAGCCGGCCTGGATACCGGGCCGATGCTGAATTCGCGCACCACGCACATCAGTCCGGCCGACACCGCCCAGAACCTTCACGACCGGCTCGCGGAGATGGGCGCGGAACTCATTTGCGAATCGCTGGAGGACTTCAGCGGCGGACGAATCCGCGAAATAGCTCAGCCTGCCGAGGGAGTCACCTACGCCGCGAAGATCGACAAGGCAGAGGCGCCGATCCAGTGGCAGCAAAGCGCGGAACAAATTCATCGCCAGATTCGCGCGTTCAATCCTTGGCCGATCGCGGAGACCCGCTTCAACGGGGAACAACTGCGAAT
The DNA here is from genome assembly GCA_035643995.1 of Steroidobacteraceae bacterium. Classification (GTDB taxonomy): domain Bacteria; phylum Pseudomonadota; class Gammaproteobacteria; order Steroidobacterales; family Steroidobacteraceae; genus Bog-1198. Next base: position 3,938 of record DASQPK010000098.1, read on the forward strand.
TTGGGACGCGGCGCCGATTGAAGCGCCCCCCTTGAGCGGCGCAGCGCTGCCGCCGGGCACCGTGCTCAGCGCGACGCAGGAGGGCGTCGATGTGGTCTGCGGCAGCGGCATCTTGCGAATTCTGAGGCTGCAACTGGCCGGCCGCAAACCCCTGGCCGCAGCGGAATTCCTGCGGGGACAGCGCCTCGACGGCATGCGCTTCGCGAATACATGAAAGGGGCCGCCGCCAGCGCGCGTTCCCTGGCCGCTCACGCGGTGGCGCGGTTGTTGCGCGAGGGCGTGACGCTGGATGCCGCCTTGAAGGATGCGCTGATCGCCGCGGACGCGAAACTCCACTCGCCGGTGCGATCCTTGGGCTACGGCGCGGTGCGCGGCTACTTCCGGCATGAAGCCATTCTGGGCAAGCTCCTCTCGACGCCGGTGCGATCCCTGGATTTTCTGGTGCGCGCACTGCTGTCCGTGGCGCTCTATGAGCTTGAAGACGAACGCACACCCGAGTACGCGGTCGTCGATGCGGCCGTGCAGACGGCCAAGGCCACCGACGCGGTGCGGGCGTCGGGTCTCATCAATGCGGTGTTGCGCCGCTACTTGCGCGAGCGCAAGACGTTGGACGCCGAGATCGCGAGCCGGCCGGCGACACGCCACGCGGCGCCGATATGGCTGGCGGATCGCTTTCGCGCCGATTGGCCGGTGCGCTGGACGCAGTTATTGGCGGCAAGCGACAGCCACGCGCCGATGTGGCTGCGCGTCAACAGCCGTCTTAAAACCACCGCCGAGTATCTCGGGCAACTGCAGCAGGCGGGAATCGGCGCGCGCGCGGAAGAGCGCGTGCCCTATGCCATCGTGTTGGATTCGCCCTGCGATGTGCACGAGCTGCCCGGCTTCTCCGAAGGCTTGGTCTCCGTTCAGGACTTGGGCGCGCAGTGCGTGGCATTTCCCTTGAATCTGGCGCCCCATCAGCGGGTGCTCGATGCCTGCGCGGCGCCGGGCGGCAAAACCGCTCTGATCGCAGAAAGGGAACCTTCCTTGGAGAAACTGCTGGCCATCGACATTGACCCGCATCGGTTGAGCCGGGTCCGCCAGAACTTGAGCCGCGAGAACTTGACGGCCGACGTCCTGGTCGGTGATGCGACTGCCCCCGCGAAGTGGTGGGATGGCGCGCCGTTCGATCGAATACTGCTCGACGCGCCCTGCTCGGGCCTAGGGGTCATACGCCGGCATCCTGATATACGATTGCGTAAGTCCCCGTCCGATATCGATAAATTGCCAGCCTTGCAGGGACGATTGCTCAAGGCCACCTGGGATCTGCTGGCTCCGGGCGGCCGGCTGGTATACGTCACCTGCACCGTGACACGCAGCGAAAATCGCGACGTGATTGCCGCGTTCTTAAAGAGCCATCCCGCGGCGAGCATCGTATCCCCGGAGAGCTGGGATGGCTGGCCGGGGTTCGGCGAAGCCGACGAGTTCGGCCGGCAGATACTTCCCGGTGAGGCGGGTGCCGACGGCTTCTATTATGCTGCTTTAACGAAACAATGACCGCCACGCGCTTCAATCAGCAGGGCCTTGACCGCCGTAGACGACTCCTGGCGCGACGCCTAGGTGTCGCGTGCGCGCTGCTCGCGACCGCGGTGTGGGTGCAGCCGTTGCGCGCCGACGGCCTGGAGGGCCGCTTCGAGGTTCGCTCGGCGGACCTGGAGCTCAAGGACGGTGTCTATCACTTGAACGCGCGCCTGGACTTGCCGATCAGCGATGCGGTGCGGCGCGGCCTGACCGAAGGGGTGCCGTTGTCCCTCGAGCTCGATCTGGACATCAAGCGGGTGCGCCAGTTGCTGCCGAATTCCAGCGTCGCCGAACTGACGCAGCGCTACCATCTGCAATACAACGGCGTCAGCGCGCGCTACATCCTGCGCAATGACAACAGCGGCCAGCAAGAGTCCCTGGGCACGATTGATGAGGCGATCGAGCATCTTTCCGAAGTGCACAGCCTGCCGGCGTTGGACAAGGCGCTCATTGCCCGCGACCGCCGCTATGAGGCAAACGTGCGCGCCAAGATCGATTTCGGCAGCGTGCCATTCACCATGCGGCTGCTGATGTTCTGGGTCAGCGACTGGCATCGTGAGTGCGACTGGTATGCTTGGACTTTCCAGCCATGATCCGCAAATACGGTTCAACCGTCTTGGGCTGCATCGGCGTCGCGCTGTGGATAGCCGCGCTGTTCATGCTGGCTTCGGCTGCGCAGAATACCGAGAAGTTCGATAAGTGGCTGCCATGGATACTGCTGGTCAACATCTCCGGCATGCTCACGCTGTCGGTGCTGCTCGCCGGCAAGCTCACGCGCCTGGTCCGCGATTACCGCAGGCATGTGCCCGGTTCGCGCCTCAAAGGACGCACGGTGGCGATATTCAGCCTGCTGGCCGTGGCGCCGATCTTGGTGGTTTATTATTTCTCGCTGCAATTCTTGAATCGCGGCATCGACAGCTGGTTCGAGAATGAAGTCAGTCAAGGACTGAAGGACACGCGCGAGTTGTCGCACGCCGCCCTCGATGTGCGGGTGCGTGAATTCCTGCAGCACACCGAACTGGTGGCGCGTTCGCTGTCGGGGTTGTCCAACTATCAGCTCGCCGGCTCGCTGGATCGCCAGCGGCAAGACAGCACCGCGATCGAATTCACCGTCGTCGGAGCCCAGGCGCGAATTGTCGCCACCAGCTCCGACCGGCCGATGGATGCGCTGCCCGTGCCCGCGACGGACGAGATGATGCTGCAGTTGCGGCGCGGCCGCCCGTACGTGAGCTTGGACACGGATTCGGTGGGCGGCTACGTGATCCGCGCAGCGGCGCCCATCGAAGACAACAGCACGGGTCCGCGGGTACTGATCGCGCTATATCCCGTGCCGCTGCAGTTGAGCCAGCTCGCCGATACGGTGCAGCGCTCCCTGTCCTCCTACGCGCATCTGGTGCAAATCAGGCAGCCGCTCAAATCGACCTTTGTATTGATCTTGAGTTTTGTCGTGTTGATGTCCTTGATCGCGGCCGTGTACGGCGCCTTCTTCGCTGCGCAGCGTTTGGTACAGCCCGTGCAGGACCTGATCGCCGGCACGCGCGCGGTGGCAAAGGGCAACTACGACACCCGGTTGCCGCTGCCGGGACGCGATGAGCTGGGTTTTCTCGTGACCTCCTTCAACGACATGACCAAACGCCTGGGAAGAGCCCGCGAGGAGACGCGCCGCAGTCAGCAAGCGGTGGAGGCCGAGCGAGCGGGACTCGCCGTCATTCTCGCGCGCCTCTCCACCGGCGTGGTCTCGCTCGAGCCGGATCTGAAAGTGCGCACCGCCAATCAGGCGGCGAGCGCCATTCTGGGCGTCGATCTCGAAGCGGCCATCGGCAAACCCTTCGATGAATCCATCAGCGACAACACTCTGTTCACGCAATTCTTGAGTGCCATCAAGCAGCGCCTGCAGCCGGAGCAGTTGGATTGGCGCGAACAAATCGAGCTGCTGTCGGAGTCAGGAAAGCATGTATTGATGTGCGCCTGCACGGCGCTGCCCAACGATGCCGGGGGCGCGGCCGGCGTGGTACTGGTGTTCGACGACATCACCACCTTGCTGCAGGCGCAGCGCGACGCCGCCTGGGGCGAGGTGGCGCGCCGCCTGGCGCACGAGATCAAGAATCCGCTGACGCCCATCCAGCTATCCGCGGAGCGGATGAGGCGCAAATTTTTGGGCAGCATGAACGCGCAAGATGCGCAAATCCTCGAACGCGCGACACACACCATCGTGGCGCAAGTTGATGCGATGAAGCAGATGGTCAATGCGTTCAGCGAGTATGCGCGCGCACCCGACATGCATTTTTCGCGCTTCGACCTGAACCAGCTGATCACCGAGGTCGTGGATCTTTACCGAGTCCAGGCCAGCGGCGCGGAGATGAAACTGCAGCTGAATCCGCACCTGCCGCTCATTTCGGCCGACCGGATGCGCATCCGGCAAATCCTGAATAACCTGGTCACCAATTCGCTGGAAGCCCTCGAGGGCAAGACCGGCGCTCGCATTGAATTGGAAACCCAGCTCGCCGACGATGCTCAGAAACAGGGAGCATCGGTCGCGATCGTGGTGGCCGACAATGGCCCCGGATTTCAGCGGGACTTGATCGGGACCGTATTCGATCCGTATGTCACCAGCAAACCCAAAGGCACGGGCCTCGGGCTGGCGATCGTCAAAAAGATCGTGGAAGAACACGGCGGGCGAATTGAGGCGGATAATCAGCGCTCAGGGGGCGCCCGCGTACGAATTCTATTGCCGCTCGGCGACGGCGCGCGCTCCGCGGGCTCCGTCAAGCCGCGCACAGGTGAACACAGGAGAGAACGCGTATGACCGCTTCGAGAATATTGGTGGTGGACGATGAGGCGGATATCCGCGGCCTGCTCAAGGAGATTCTCTCAGAAGAGGGCTACGACGTGGAAATCGCGGCGGACGCCAGCCAGGCGCGTTCCTCGCGCGCGATGCAGGTCCCGGACCTGGTCCTTCTGGATATTTGGATGCCCGACACGGATGGCATCACGCTGCTGCGCGAATGGTCGGTCACGGACGGCTACGATTGCCCGGTGGTAATGATGTCCGGCCACGGCACGGTCGAAACCGCCGTCGAGGCCACCCGCCTCGGTGCATTTGATTTCGTCGAGAAGCCGCTGTCCCTGACCAAGCTGCTGCGCACCGTGGAAAGGGCGCTCGACGCAGGCAGGCGCAAGCGCCTGTCGGCGCGCACTCAGGGCTCTGCCCTGGCCGTGCCCATCGGCAAGGCGAAAATTACACAGACGCTGCGCGAACAAGTACAGCAGGCAGCCTCGAGCTCATCTCCGGTCCTGCTCGTCGGCGAGCTGGGGTCGGGACGCGAGGCCTACGCCCGCTACTTGCATTCCTTGAGCGCTCGCGCGGCGAAGCCGTTTTTCAGCGTGGTGGCGGCCAGCCTCGGGCAGGATCCCGCGGCGGCGCTATTCGGCAGCGAGCGCGACGGAAAAGTCGAGCCGGGCGCGTTCGATCAGGCGATCGGCGGCTCGCTGTACGTCAGCGGACTGGAGGATTTGAACGCCAATGCACAACGCGCCCTGGTCGGGGCCATCGAGCAGAATGGCTACACGCGCGTCGGCGGCCGGCAGCGCCTGCAGCCGAATGTGCGCTGGATCAGCTCCGCACAAGAAGGATTCGAGTTGCGCGCCTCGCCGGAGCCGTTTCGACGCGATCTGCTCGCGCATCTCAACGTGATTACGTTGCGCGTCCCGCCGCTTCGCGATTACGCCGAGGACGTGCCCGATCTGTTGCGCTACTACGTCGACCGCCTGGTCGATGAGCAGCATCTGCCGCTGCGGCGCTTCAGCGTGGCGGCGCAAAACCGGCTGCGCAATTATCCCTGGCCCGGAAACGTGGGCGAACTCAAGAACCTGGTTCAGCGCGTGCTGATCCTAGGCTCGGGGGAAGAGATCCGGCTGGAGGAGATCGAGCGCGAGCTGGCCGTGAAAATGGCAGTCGATGAGCCCCTGGTGAAGCAAGACCTGCTGGCACTGCCGCTGCGCGAAGCGCGCGAACAATTCGAGCGCGCCTATTTGCAGCAGCAACTGCTGCTCTGCAACGGCAAGGTGGGACAACTGGCGAAGAGAGTGGGTATGGAGCGAACTCACCTATACCGCAAGTTGCGGGCATTAGGCGTCGATTTTCGCCAATTAGGCGAGGATTAGCTGCGAACATTACTCTCTCGAGCGACCGTTGGGCGGGTTCCTTGACACAACTTAACATTAGCGCCAGCGCTCCTGGCATACTTCGCCGCGATTCCACGATAAGGGGATAAAAAGATGGAAGCGACCGTAGCGGGCGCATCGGTGTTGCGCGCCGAGAGCCGTAGTTTTTATGTCTGGATGGCCGGCGCCTTCCTGTTGGTTGCATTCGGCGGCTTCACGCCAACCTACTGGGCCAAGGTTGCGACCGGCACTTTCCATGCTGAACCCATCATTCATATTCACGGCATATTGCTATTTGCGTGGACATGTTTCTTTTTTGTTCAGACCGCGCTGGTCGCGTCCGGCCGCACGCTCGATCACCGTGCCTGGGGACTGGCGGGCATATCGCTGTTCAGCATTATGATGTGTTCGATTCTGGTCGGCGAGGCGACCGTCCTCAAGCGCTTCGAGGCGCTCGGGCAAGGCGATGCGGCGCGCCGCTTCGCGGCTGTGACGCTGTGTGCCTGGCCGCTCATGGCCGCCATGTTTACGTTGGGCGTAGTCAACATACGCAAGCCAGAGGTGCATAAGCGGCTGATGGTGCTGCTGATGGTCGGGATCATGACGCCGGCGATCGCCCGGGTATTCCTCACCTTCTTCGCGCCGCCGGGCCTGGCCGGCCCGCCGCCGGCCTTCGTCTCCATACCTCCCGGGCTGGTCGGGGAGTTGTTGCTGGTGGTTGCCATGGTTCACGACTGGCGTACGCGCGGCCGGCCGCATCCGGTCTATGTCTATGGAGGATTGGCTCTCCTGGCCGAACTGGTGGGGGCCGTGGCGCTCTCGGGAACGCCGGCCTGGATGCATATCGCCAAGGCCTTCCAGAGTTTGGCGGGTTAGCTCCCAGTCGTCGTCAAGCGCACTCACTGAGTACTTTCTTCAGTGCTTTGTACGAGATGCCTCGCGCCTAATCGCCCACCCGAATCACCAGCACATCGACATCGGCCTTGCGCAGAATTTGGCGCATGCGATTGAGATCGTCGAGCTTGGAGATGGGACCGATGCGGATGCGATGCCACGTGTCGTTATCCACCGTTACCTTTTGCACGTTGGACTCGATGCCCTGCAGCGCCAGCTTGGCACGCACGCGGTCGGCATCGGCGAAGTTCCTGTACGAGCCGGCCTGCAGCACGTAGGTGCCGCGTCGGGTCTCAGGGATGGATTTGATATCCGGCCTCACGTCCTTGTCCTTCTCGGGCACCACCACCTCGAACTTCGGCAGCATCTCGTAGAAAGCGTAGGACTTCGACTCATCGGCTCCCGAGTCGCCGGCCTCGGGCGGCTCGTTGCCGTGAGTTCTCTTTTTGATCACCTTGTCGGCGCCGGTCTGCGGCGCATCGAGGCGATGATCCTTCAAATACACGATGCCGGCCACGGCAATCCCCAGACTCAAGCCGCAGGCGAAACCGATCCAACCGGAAAAGGCGGCGGGCTTATTGCGTTTGGTTTTGTAGTCTCGAGGCATGATCAGCTTCAGGCAGGCTCGTTAGCTACATGGTGTCGGGCGCGGAGACGCCCAACAGCTTCAGGCCGTTCCGAATCACGATCTGCGTCGCCAATGCAAGATCAAGCCGCGCATCGCGGCTGCCTGAATCCTCGACGATGAATTGATGCGCACTGTAATACGTATGGAAATCATTGGCGAGATCGCGCAAGTAATGCACCAGCGAATGCGGCGCGCGCTGCGCCGCGCACTGCTCGATGACTTCTGGGTAGGCGCTGATGCGCTTGATCAATTGCTTCTCCTGCGGTTCCGTGAGCTTGCTCAAGGAAGCGATGCCATGATCGATGTCATGCGTGAGCCCGCGCTCCTCGAGTTGGCGCAGGACGCTCGAGACCCGGGCGTGCGCGTACTGGATGTAGTACACCGGGTTTTCGTTGGAGCGTGACTTCGCCAGTTCCATGTCGAAGTCCAGGTGCTGATCGTTGCTGCGCATCACGTAGAACAACCGCGCCGCATCGTTCCCGACCTCCTTGCGCAAGTCCCGCAAGGTGACATAGTCGCCCGATCGCTTCGACATCTTGGCTTTTTCGCCGCCGCGATACAGCGAAACGATTTGCATGAGAAGCACTTCGAAGCGTTCGGGCGGGCCGCCGAGCGCCACCAGGGCTGCGCGCAGGCGGGCGATGTAGCCGTGATGATCGGCGCCCCAGATGTAGATCAAATGCTCGAAGCCGCGCTCGAGCTTGTTCAGGACATAGGCGATATCCGACGCGAAGTAGGTCTTCAAGCCATTGTCGCGCACGATGACGCGATCCTTCTCGTCGCCCAAATCCGTGCTCTTGAACCACAGCGCGCCGTCTTTAAGATAAGCGTGTCCCGATTTCTTCAAGGTATCGATCGATCGGTCGATTGCACCGCTGTCGCTCAAAGATCGCTCCGAAAACCAGCAATCGAAAGTGACGCCAAATTCGGCGAGATCTTCTCGAATGTCCCCGACAATGCCTTCCAGGGATGTTTTCAAGACGCGTTCAAAGGCGGCCTCTCCGATCAGCGCGCGTGCGCGCGTCATGAGCGCATCGATGTACACGTCTTTATCGCCGCCTTGCGGCTCATCGGGCGGCAAGTCCTTGAACACGTCCGAAGCAGCATGCCTGAGAGCGGTCCCACAAGCTTCGAACAATTCTTCGCCCACGGCAACCAGGTATTCACCGACGTAAGCATTGGACGGAAAAGCGAAATGCTCGCCGCAGCGTTCCAGATAGCGCAGCCAGGCGCTGAGCGCCAAAATATCCGTTTGGCGGCCGGCATCGTTGATGTAGTACTCACGTTCGACATCGTAGCCCACGGCCTCGAGCAGATTGCTGACCGTCGCACCGAATGCCGCATGCCGGCCGTGGGCAACGTGCAAGGGCCCCGTCGGGTTGGCCGACACGAATTCCACCTGCACGCGGCGCCCCGCGCCCACTGCTGAGCGGCCGTATACTTCCCCATCCTTCAAGACCTTGTCGATCTCGAGGGTGTACGCGTCGCTCTTCAAGAAAAAATTGATGAAGCCCGCGCCCGCAATTTCGACCTTGTCGATCGCATCGCTCGAAGGCAGAGCGGCCACGAGTGCTTGCGCGAGCTTGCGCGGATTCTGCTGGGTGGCACGACCTAAGCGCATGGCGAGATTGCTGGCGAAATCGCCGTGCTGCGCATCGCGCGTGTTCTCGACCTCGATCCGTGTGCCGCGGGCCGTGCCGGCCACGAGGTCTTCGGGAAGCGAATCCAGTGCGCGCTTCAACAGTGCTTCGATCAAAGTTTTCAAAGGGATCCCGAGTGTGGCAAAGGCTGCGCAGTCTACCGCAAAGCGCTCAATCGACTTCCAGAGGATCCACGTCGATCGACCAGCGCAGACCTTTGGGACCGGCCAGCGCTTCCACCTGCGGCAGCCAGCGGGCGAGAAAACGCTGCAACGAGGACCTGACGGTGGCCTCGATCAGCAAATGCGCCCGGAAGTGATCGGCCCGGCGCGCGATCAACGCGGCCGCGGGGCCGAGGATTTTGACTGCGCCTTCCTTGGCCGCCGTCTCTTTCGAAGCGGACTCTTTGGCGGCGGACTCATTGAGCACATGGCCCAGCGCTGCGGCGGCGCGCAGGTACGAGTCCAGTCCTGCGCTGTCCTTGGCCTCGGCGCGCAGCAGCGCGAGGCGCGAGAAAGGCGGCCATCCGGCTTCGCGGCGCTCCTCCAGCGCACTGGCCGCGAAGCTTTCATAACCTTCCGCAATGAGCCGCTGCAGCAGCGGATGTTCGGGAAATTGGGTTTGAATCATCACTTCTCCGGGCCGCGCTTCGCGCCCCGCTCGTCCCGCCACCTGCGTGATGGTTTGTGCGAGGCGCTCGGTGGCGCGGAAATCGCTGGCGAACAGTCCCTGATCGGCATCCAGGATCACCACCAGCGTGACCTCGGGGAAGTGGTGTCCCTTGGTGAGCATTTGCGTGCCGACCAAGATGCGCGCATCGCCGCTGTGCACGCGCTCGAGCACGCTTTGGATGGCGCCGCGGGCGGATGCGGTGTCACGGTCCAGTCGCGCCAGCGGCGCGTCGGGGAACAGGCGCCACAGGGTCTCCTCGACCCGTTCCGTACCCTGGCCCACGGGCAACAATGCCTGGCCGCAGCTCGCGCAAATCGTCGGCACCGGTGCCTGCGCACCGCAGTGATGACAGCGCAGCTTGAGCGCCCGGCGGTGCAAGGTCATGCGCGCATCGCAGTGCGCGCAGGGAGCGACCCAGCCGCAGGAGTTGCAGAACAAGCTCGGCGCATAGCCGCGCCGGTTCAAAAACACGATGACCTGGCCGCCGGCTTTGAGATGTTGAGCGATGGCCTGCATGGCCGGCGTCGAGAGGCCCTGATCGGCCGCATGCCTGCGCAGATCCACCAGCGACATGCGCGGCGGCTGCGCGGCGCCGGGCCGCTGCGGCAGGATATGCTTGGCATAGCGTCCGCCGGCGGCATTTTCCAAGGTTTCCAAGGAGGGAGTGGCCGACCCGAGAATGACCGGTACGCCGGCGCCGCGGGCCCGCATGACGCTAAGGTCACGCGCCGAATAGCGAAAGCCTTCATGCTGTTTGTACGAGGCGTCGTGCTCCTCATCGACGACGATCAACGCGAGTTTGGGCATCGAGGTGAACACCGCGGAGCGCGTGCCGATGATGATCCGCGCCCGCCCGCTGTGCGCCGCGCGCCACGCATCGCGGCGTTCACCGTCGGTGAGGCCGGAGTGCACGACTGCGACGCCCCCGCTGAAGCGGCGGCGAAAGCGATCGACGAGCTGCGGCGTCAAGGCGATTTCCGGTACCAGCACCAACGCCTGGCCCCCCTGCGCGAGCGCCGCTGCGATAACCTGTAGGTACACCTCGGTCTTGCCGCTGCCGGTCACGCCGTACAGCAGGTGCACGTTGAAGGCGGGTAGTGAGGCAAGAATGGTCTCGACCGCCTGGCTCTGTGCGCCGGTGAGCGCAAGTCCACCGGCATGAACCTCGACCGATCCTAAGTCGTCGGCCCAATCCGAGCCGCTCGATACGGATGAGTTCGGTATGACCCAGCCGCGCGCCTCCAAAGTCTTCAAGTGCGCGCGCTTGAAAGTTTCGGTGACCTGGGCGGTAGTGGCGCTCGAGCGCTGCGCCAACCATGACAGCAGGGCGCGCTGTTGCGGGGCGCGACGTGAGCTGGGGCGCGCGAGTTCCTCGCTTCCCGCCTCGGTGAGACTCCAATGTTCGATACTCGCCGAGACCGGTTGCCCGTCACGCAAACCGACCGGCAGCGCGGCGGCGTAAACCTCACCGATGGGGTGGTGGTAGTACTCTGCCGCCCAGCGCAGCAGCTCGAAAGTGACCGGATCGTAAACCGGACTTTCATCCAAAAACTCCAGCGCGCTCTTGAGTTTGGCCGCGGGCACGGCGGATTCGGCCACGATGCCAACCAAAATGCCGATCAGACGTTGACGGCCGAAAGGGACCAAGACCCGCACACCCACGGGGGGAAGTTCTTGCGCCTGACTCGACGGCAGCAAGTAATCGAACACCTGGCGCAGCGGAGTGTCGATGGCGACCTGCAAAATCATCGAATTCTTGTCCACAAAAACTGTGGATAACTCTGTTGAGAAGCGGGGGTCATTTACCCTAAGTGCCCGTTCCGTTTCGGGTCCTGTCAAATTGGTTAAAAAATAGCAGAAATCGAAATGAATCTTTTAAATTCAAAGGATTACGTCCCCCACTGGATGCCGCGCGAAAGGTTTGATCGAAAATATTGCAATGGGAGTCACAATCGATGTGCGTAAGTCGCTGATCTTGCGCCCTTAGCGACGTCAACCATCCTAAAGGGTACGCGTTTATACCTGGAACGGAGATGATACGCATGGCCCGCTTTGGTACGCTCAATACAGCTTGGATGGTCTGGGATAATCCCGCTCCAACACCTGGGGGAGCGGCGGTTCTGGAGTACACGCAAGAACTGGAGAAATTCCTGGCGGAGATCGAGCGCCGCGCGTTTCGCATGGCGCAAGTTGCGTTGCGTGACCCTGACGATGCTCTCGATGTGGTGCAGGACGCGATGCTCAAGCTCACGCGCAATTATGCGTCGCGTCCGAGCGCCGAATGGCGGCCGCTGTTTTATCGGATTCTCGAAAACGGCATCCGGGATTTGCAGCGCCGCAGGACAGTGCGCAAACGCGTCATGACGTGGTTGCCCGGTCCCAAGGAGGATCCGGACAACGAGGCGCAGGATCCAATGGAAAATGTGGCCGATGCGGCGCCGGCCATACCCGAGAGGCTGATGCAGGCACAGGCCATGCAGCAGCTGGAAGAATCGCTGCGAGCCTTGCCGACGCGGCAACGCGAGGCTTTCATGTTGCGCAATTTTGAAGGAATGGACGTTGCCGAAACGGCGAGCACCATGGCGTGCTCGGAAGGCAGTGTGAAAACGCATTATTCACGCGCGGTGCATGCGCTGCGCGAAAAACTCGGCGAGGTTTGGTGATGAGCGAACAAGATAACGATGCTTTCGAAAAGCGTAGCCGGGCACTGTTTCAGGACAGCGTCGAAGGACTCGATATGCGCATCCGCTCGCGCCTCACGCAGGCACGCAGCGCGGCGCTCGAGGCGGCCGCAACCCGCCGGCCATGGGCTTTGGGCTGGAAAATCTGGACACCTGCAGCCGGCGTGACCACCGCGGCCATTTTAGGCGTGGTGCTATGGATGGGTTCGCCGCTTCATCATCAGGCCGGCACTTTGGCCGACGCGCAGTCGAATTTCGAAGACCTTGACCTTCTCGCCTCTTCGGATGAAGGTTCAGCTGATGCGATGGATATGCTGCAAGACGATATCGATTTTTATGTTTTTGCGGACAAAGACGCGAATCCGGGACCGGCTGCCTAAATTGCCTTTCACGGGATCGGTCAGGGGCGGCCTGCTGCTCAGTGTGTTGTGTGCGACTGCAATCGCTGCGCCGCCGCCGGCTGCGCAGGATCCGCCGGCTTCGCCGCCGGCCGCAACGCCTGCGACGACACCGGCGCAATCGACGGCGCCGCCGGATGATGGGTTTCTCGAGTTTTTAGGTTCGGATGATGTGGGTGATGCAGCTTGGTGGGAATTCTTCAAGAGGGCGCCGCCGCGCGGGAGTGATCCTCCAGCAACGCCGCCGCAGGATGCAAAGAAATGATCAGGGCATGGTTTGTCTGCGCAAGTCTTCTCGCTGCCGCCACCGGTTTTGCGCAGACCCCCGCGTCTGCGCCGCCCGCGGCCGAACCGCCTGCGGCCGCTGCGCCCGCGCCCGCCCCCACCCCGAGAGCGTGGAGCTCTCTGTCGCCTCAGCAACAGCAGGCGCTGCAAAGTCATCAGGGCGAGTGGGACAGCCTGCCCCCGGATCGGCAGCAGGCGCTCGCGAGAGGCAGTGAGCGCTGGCTGTCGATGACGCCGCAGCAGCGCGCCGGTGCGCAACAGCGATTTTCGCAGTGGCGCGCCATGCCGCCTGACCAGCGGCAGGTGATGCGCCAACGCTGGCAGCAGTACAGGTCGCTGCCGCCGGACCGGCAGCAGCAGCTCCGCGAGTCCTTCAATCGCTTCCGGCAAATGCCGCCGGAAAGACGCATGCAACTGCGCCAGCAATGGCGTCAGATGACGCCCGAGCAGCGTCATCGCGCCACGCAGTCGATGCACGGTGCGCCGCCGCCGATGCACGGTGCACCGCCGCCGCGGCACGTTCCGCATTAGCATGGAGAGATAGGGAGCCGGCAGGCGACGTAAGAGAAAGGCGCAGTTGCCTGCCGGCCTCCTATCCCCCCAAGCCGTGAGAAGCCGCTCGACATCACGTGGCATGAGTCATGCGTTCTGCGTGGCGAGCGCTTAGGGTTGGTAGCTGCGCTCCGCGTGAGCGCGCACATCCTCGGGATAAAACAGCACATCGCGAAAACGGCCTTGGCTGAACATCAGCGCTTGATCGGTGAAGTGAGGCGAGGCGGGATCGCCGCTCTCGCCGCCGCTCATGAGGGCTTTCGCATGAATGGTCGGACCGAAGTCCACGGCCGCGACGAAGCTGTTGCCCGTGGAGCCGTAGATTTTCTTCGTCTTGCGCGGTTTGGACCAATCGAAGGACGCCAGGGCGCCCCACAGTGAGGGCGCAAAGCCCACCGGTAAGCTTGGGCGTGCGTCGTCATGAGGCTGCACGATGTCGTCGGTCAAGCGCTGAAAGCGACTGATCTCACCCCAGGGTATTTGCCAACGGCCGAAGTCGCGCTGCAACTTCTCGAGCGCGGCGCTCAAGGCCGTGAGGCGTTCGGCGTCGGTGACTTTGTCGACCAAGTAATCATAGACCGGTTCCTCCGCATCGCGGGCCTCTGCGCCTTTGCGTTCCACCAATTCCTGGCCCCAGAAAATCGCCACCGCCGTCGGCACCGAATCCGCGGAGGTGCGCCGGTTCCAATCTCGCAAGGCGGCGATGGCCTCGCCCAACGCAGCACGCTGCGGATCCGCCGCGGGTAGCGCGTCGAAGCCTGCGAACAGCGGCGGGAGCAGTACATCGAATGCGGTCAGGTGCCCGTCATAGCCTGCGGCGATCAAACCGTCCAAGGTCACATTGTGGATATCGTGCAGCACTTCGACGGCGTGAGGTCCGCGCGGATTCTCGCCCTTGATCCACATGTACCGCGGATAGTTCCCACGTTTGGGACTCTGGTCGCCCGCCGCGGAGAACGGCCAATTGTTGCTGTTGAACAGCCAGCCATTGCTGGGATTGAGCAAGGTGATGGTGTCCTCGACGGCGTGAGGTCCCTGCCATTCGGTGGCGGGATTGCTGCCGTCGACGGGATGCGTGAAATCAAATGCGGTATCGCGCTTCGGTATGAAGTTTCCATGAAAATACGCGATGGTGCCGTTGGCATCCGCATACACGGTATTGTTGGACGTGTCGGTGCGCATGTCCTGCGTCTTGCGGAACGTGGCGTAGTCGCGGGTCTTGGTGCGCAGGTACGATTGCGACAACGCGGGCACTGGATCGACCAACAATTTGACGGCGATCCATTTGCCGTTCTCGGCGCGAACAATCGGGCCATGATGGCTGTGATAGACCGTGAATATCCGCGTGCCGTGGCCGTCGGCTCGTTTGAAGGGGATGGTGATCCGAGTGACTTTTAGTTTTCGCAGCCCGGCGCCATATTTGTAGTACAGGCCCGCAGGTTTTTTCACGAGATTTTCCGCGTATTCGTCGATGGCATCGCCGCCATACGAGGTGTGCATCCAGCCGTTGTGCGGATTGAATCCCTGATAGACGAAGAATTGTCCCCAGGTGACCGCGCCGTACACGTTCAGGCCCTGCTCGCTGACCACCTGCAATTCCGAACGAAAATAATAGGACGTATGCGGATTGATCCAAAGCATCGCATGGCCGGATGCACTGCGGCTGGGTGCGATGGCGAATCCATTGGAGCCGCCGGGATTCTCCTCCGGGACGAATGGCTGCGAATTCTTCGCTGTGGGCGGCGCCGGCTGCCCGTAGAACTTCTCCAGCTTGGCCAAATCGACGCTTTCGACGTCCCCGCCGATGCTGCCCTCGGTGAAGGACAGGGCCATCCAGGGCTCGAAGTGGTGGATGACCTTCGGCGCGACATTTGCATGTTTCGACAGGTAGTAATTCAGTCCATCCGACCAGGCGATCATCAAGGTTTTGAGCCACGTGGGGCTGCGGCGGTACTGCTGCTGCAACGTCGCGGCATCGATGAACAGTTTTTCGCGCAGATCGCTGTAAATGGCGGATTCGCCTTCCGCCTGCGCGAGCCACCCCAGGCCATTGAGATAGTTGCGTTCGATCCGATTGAAATCATCCTCGGCCTGCGCGTACATCATGCCGAATACGGCGTCTGCGTCGGATTTCCCGTAGATATGCGCAATCCCCCAGTTGTCGCGGGTGATGTGGACATGCGCGGCGTGTTGCCGCCATCGCGCGTCTTGGCCGGGAGCCGCTGCAGCTGTGGCGGTTGCGGGGGTTGCGCCTATGGCGATCATGCACAACCCGGCCAGGAATAATAATTTCATTTAGCTGGAGTCTCCTTAGCGTAGCATCTCGCAATGCGCATTTCTTTGCCCGTTGTTCTGTTCCTCGCGCTCGCTTTATGCGGGCCGGTGCGAGGCGCGACCACCTTCAGCGTGCCGGATTCAAGTCTGCCGGATCCTCTGGTGTTCATCGCCTACGGCGATACCCGGTTCACCAACGTAAGCGAAACCACGGCGAGTTCGCCGGGCGTGCGCCAGGCAATGATCGCCAAGATTGCCGCGGAGAACCCGGCGGCGATATTCATCAGTGGGGATCTGCCGTGGCACGGTATTGCCGATGACTATGCGGTGTATCGCAGCGAGACACGCGCCTGGCGGGCTGCGCATCTGCGGGTCTACCCGGCGCTGGGGAATCATGAGTTCTCCGCGTGCATGCAACCGATTTGCCTCGATCGTTGGTGGGATGCATTTCCCGAGTTGCGCGGCCGCCGCTGGTATTCGGTTGCCATCGGCGCCAAGGTCGTCGGCATGGCATTGGACAGCGATGCCTCGCTCTTGCCGGGAAGCGAACAGCGAGCTTGGCTCGAGGCCCAAGTGGCGTCGCTCGACGCCGCGGTCCGCGTTGTTCTGATCGTCATGCATCATCCTCCCGTGGCGGATGTGCAAACGGTGAGACTCGTGGACCACAATGCGCGCCAGAACGAACAATCGCTGGGCGAGTATCTGGGCAATGCGGCCACCCATTCCACCGCACGCTTCGTGGTGAGCGCGGGCCATATCCATAACTACGAACGCCTCGCGCAGGACGGGGTGATGTACTTGGTGTCGGGCGGCGGCGGGGCGACGCCCTACGATCTCGACCGCACCGCCGCGGATCTTTATCAAAATACGGATTTTCCGAACTACCACTACGTGCGCTTCGAATTGCACGAAGGTAAGCTCAAGGGCGAGATGATCCGCTTGGAGGACCATGCCGCCGCCAGGCCGACGCAGTGGAAAAGCAGAGATCGCTTCGAGATCAGCCTGCGGCCTTGACCGCTTGGATCAGCTGGCTCACGGCGGCCTGCGCGTCGCCATACAGCATGCGGGTCTGATCGAGGACGAACAGCGCATTGTCGATGCCTGAGAATCCCTGGCCCTGGCCGCGCTTGATCACGATGACATTTTTTGCCTTGTCCGCATTCAAGATCGGCATGCCGTAGATCGGACTGCTCTTGTTGCTGCGAGCGTCCGGATTCACGACGTCGTTGGCGCCGATGATGAGCGCCACGTCGGCCGTTTCGAATTCTGCGTTGATTTCATCGAGATCCGAAATCAGATCGTAGGGCACCCCCGCCTCGGCGAGCAGCACGTTCATGTGACCCGGCATGCGGCCGGCAACCGGGTGAATGGCAAAGCGCACTTTCACGCCGTGATCGATCAGAAGTTGTGCGAGCTCCCACACCTTGTGCTGAGCCTGCGCCACCGCCATGCCATATCCTGGCACGATGATGATCTTTTGCGAGTACGCCATCATGACGCCTGCATCGGAAGCCTCGATGGCCTTTTGCGTGCCGGTCACGCCGCCGCCGCTTTGCGCGGAACTTTCGCCGAAATTGGAGAACAGAACATTTCCCAGAGACCGGTTCATGGCCTTCGCCATCAGCTGCGTGAGCAGAGTGCCCGCCGAGCCGACCACGGTGCCGGCGATGATCATCGCCGCGTTGTTGAGCACGAAGCCTTCGAAGCCCACCGCAAGTCCGGTGAGCGCGTTGTACAGAGAGATGACGACCGGCATGTCGGCGCCGCCGATGGGCAGCGTCATGGCAACGCCTAAAATCAGCGCGAACACGAAGAACAAAGAGACCATCGGCAGCCCCGACTGCGCTCCGGCGCCGCTCACCACCATGAAGCCAAAGCCGACGGCGATCAGCAATATCGCCAAATTGACGAACTTTTGGCCGCCGAAGCGCACCGACTTGGTGATCAGGCCCTGCAGTTTGGCGAAGGCGATCAAGCTGCCGCTGAATGACACCGCGCCGATGAAGCCGCCGATGGCGGCCATGATCAGATGCACCAGGTTGTGTTCGTTGCCGCTGTACAGTTCCACCGCAGCAATCGCCGCCGCGGCGCCGCCGCCCATGCCGTTGTACAACGCAATCATTTGCGGCATGTCGGTCATCGCCACGCGCTTGCCGCTGACCCAGGCCGCAATGCTGCCGATGGCGATGGCGGCAATCACCAGCACCAGGTTGAGCGAGGAGGCTCCCATGAATGCCAGCGTCACGACGGTCGCCAGAAGCATGCCGACGCCGGCCCAGCGAACACCGCTGACGGCCGTTACGGGCGAGCTCATGCGTTTCAGGCCCAGAATGAACAGCGCGGCCGCTACCAGATAGGAGAGCTGCGTCAAGGTTTCAATCATCGAAGCGGAAGGCATCCTTTAAGATCCTTTCTTCTTGCCGGCCAACACGAACATTTTCAGCATGCGCTCGGTGACGACATAGCCGCCGACGGCATTGCCGGCGGCCAGCACCACGCCGACGAAGCCGATGGCCCGCACCAATGTGGTGTCTGCGGTGGCCAGCGCCACCATGGCGCCGACCAAGACTATGCCATGAACGAAATTCGATCCGGACATGAGCGGCGTGTGCAAAATGACCGGCACGCGCGATATGACTTCGTAGCCGGTGAAGGCGGCCAACATGAATATATAGAGTGCAATGACGCCATCGATCATGTCTTGGGCCCCTCTATTGCCGTGCGCGTCGCTTCGTGCTTGATTTGGCCATCGTGCGTGAGCACGGCGCCGGCAAATACCTCATCGTTCCAATCAATGACGAGTTCGCCCTTCGGCAGCGCCGGCTTCAAAAAGTTGAACAAATTGCGTGAATACATCTCGCTGGCGTGATACGGCAAGGAGGCCGCCAAATTGACCGGACCCAAGATTTTCACACTACCGTGGAGTACGGTCTCGCCGGCCTGGGTCAGTTCGCAGTTGCCGCCTTGCTCGGCCGCGATATCGACGATGACCGACCCCGCTTTCATGCGCTCGACCGCAGCCTTCAGGATGATCCGCGGTGCCGCCCGTCCGGGAACCGACGCGGTGCTGATGACTGCGTCGCTGGCCGCGATCCGCGCATCCAGAACCTCTTGCTGCCTGGCCTTTTCCTCAGGCGTGAGCTCGCGCGCATAGCCGCCGGCTCCTTCCGCGGAGACGCCCGTCTCGACGAATTTCGCGCCCAGCGACTTGATCTGATCCTTTGTGGCACTGCGCACGTCATATGCTTCGACCACGGCACCGAGGCGCTTGGCCGTGGCAATCGCCTGTAATCCGGCGACTCCTGCGCCGATCACCAACACGGAAGCCGGCCGGATGGTGCCCGCGGCCGTGGTGAGCATGGGCAGAAATCTTTCGAGCGTATCCGCCGCGATCAACGCCGCCTTATAGCCGGCCACCGAGGCCTGCGAAGACAGCGCATCCATCGACTGCGCGCGTGAAATGCGCGGCACCAATTCCATCGCAAAGCTGGTGATGCCGCGTTGCTGGAGCGCTTTGACCAGATCGGGACGCGCGTACGCCTGCATGAAACCAACGATGACCGCGCCTTTCTTGAGGGCGGCGACTTCAGTCAGAGACGGCGGCTGAACCTTCAATATGACGTCCGCCGAGCTCAAGATCGCCGCGGCATCGCTGAATTCGGCGTCCGCGTACAGCGCGTCCGGGAAATGAGATTGAGCCCCGGCGCCGCGCTCAATCAGTACGCGAACACCGATTGTCTTCAATTTCGCCGCGATTTCGGGAACAAGCGCAACGCGGGTTTCTTGGGCAGCGGTCTCCGTGAGGACACCGACGACGACGGGCATGCAAAACTCTCCCAAGCCTTTAGTTACGTGCGAAACATTGAATTATGGCATAAGAGTCGACTATCTTTGGTGGTGTTATGGCCGTGAAGCAGGACAGGTATCAATTGCTGGATTGGCGGGACGACCTTGCCGTGGTTTCGCACGCCTATCCATTGTCCCAGCAAATACTGCGTACCGATGTGTCGGGTATGCCGTTGGAGTGGGTCGATTATCGCGAAGCGGCGCGGCTGTATCACACCGAGCAGGTCGCCTACACGTGCGGAACGCTTCTGTACCGTCTGTATGGGGGCACCTGCGCGAGGACCGGCCTTCGGACCATCGTCGATGTGAATTCCATCATTGCGACCCTGGGCGTGACCGGCAATCCCGGCAACCTGCGCGGCGCGGGATACACGCCCCCGCTCAACAATCAAACGCTGTTCCGGCGAGATGCCTATCTTTGTTTGTATTGCGGTGCGCGCTTTACCTATAGCCTGCTGTCGCGCGACCATGTGACGCCGTTCAGCCGCGGCGGCCAGGACCTGTGGAGCAATGTGGTCTCAGCCTGCCGCCGCTGCAACAATGCCAAAGCGTCGCGAACGCCGGAACAGGCGGGCATGCAACTGCTGGCGGTGCCGTTCACACCCACGTATGCCGAATACATTTTTTTGAAAGGCCGCCGCGTGCTTGCGGATCAGATGGAGTATCTGGTTGCGCATTTCCCGCGTTCTAGTCCGCTGCACGAGCGGATGCAACGCTGGCCGATGTGAACGCAATCGCGGGGATTCCCGTTCCGCGGTCCGGCGTGGTGTACTACATCGACGCCAGCTATTTCATTTTTCGCGCATATCATTCGATGCCGCCCGACATGGTGGATGCCGACGGCAACGCGACGCACGCACTGTATGGATTCGCGCGCTTCTTGTCGGATCTTCTCGAGCAGGTGCGCCCCGAGCGAATCTGCGTCGCCTTCGACCTGAGCCTGCGCAGCGTCACCTCGTTCCGCAACGGCATTTATCCTGCGTACAAGGCCAATCGTGAGGCGCCTCCGGCCGATTTGGAGCGCCAATTTGCGCTGTGCCGCGAGTTTTGCAGGCACATGGGCCTGGCGGAATACGCCAGCGCCGAATACGAAGCCGACGATATCATCGGAACCTTGGCCGCGCGCTCGCGCGCCGCCGGACTGTGCAATGTGCTGGTGACGCGCGACAAGGATCTGTCGCAATTGATTCGCAATGGCGACGTATTCTGGGACTACAGCGGCAACACCCGCTATCACTATCATGACATCGGCCCGCGCTTTGGGGCCATCCCGGAGCTCATTGCCGATTTTCTGGCGCTGACCGGCGACAGCGTGGACAACATTCCGGGCGTTCCCGGCGTCGGCAAGAAGACGGCCGCTGAACTATTTGCCGTATTCGGCTCCCTCGATGAGCTGTATGCCAATCTTCATCGGATTCCATTGTTGAAGCTGCGCGGCGCGGCCGCCGTCGCTGCTAAACTGCTGGCTCACAAGGAGGCCGCCTATCTCGCGCGGCGCTTGACCGGGATAGTTTGCGACATGCCGATCGAGGCGACGCTGGATGACTTGAAGCCGCGGCCGCAGGATCGCGGCGGGCTCGATTTCTTTTTTGACACCCATGGATTCGGGAACATATTGAGACAGCAGGTGCGCCGCATCGCCACCGCTGCCTGAAGACTGAGGAAGACCATGGCGCAGAAAGATATCCAATCCGTCCTGCAAGAGGACCGCGTATTTGCGCCGTCCGCGGCGTTTGCCAAGCATGCCACGCTCAAGGCTGCGGCACTCAAGCGCATGCATGCCAAGGCGGCCGATGACTATGTCGGATTCTGGGCGGATCTGGCCGTGGCAGAGATTGACTGGCACCGGCCCTTCACCGTGCCCCTCGATGACTCGCGCGCGCCCAATTACCGATGGTTTGCCGACGGCCAACTGAACGTATCGCACAATTGCCTGGATGTGCATTTGGCGAGCCGCGCGGACAAGGTTGCCATCATTTTCGAAGGCGAGCCCGGGGACATACGCAAGCTGACCTACGCGCAACTGCACCAAGAGGTGTGTCAGTTCGGCAATGCGTTAAAAGCTTTAGGTATTGGACGCGGCGATCGCGTGATCATCTACATGCCGCTGATTCCCGAAGCAGTGGTGGCCATGCAGGCATGTGCGCGCATCGGTGCCGTGCATTCGGTGGTGTTCGGCGGCTTCTCCGCCAATGCCGTCAAAGATCGAATCGAAGACGCCGGCGCCAAGCTCGTGATAACCGCCGACGCCGGCTGGCGCGGCGGCCATGCGGTGGAATTGAAGCAGGCCGTCGATAAGGCGCTGGCCGAAGGCTGCGAGTCGGTGGAAAAAGTGATCGTCTATCGGCGCACCGGCACCCCCTGCGAGATGCGGTCGGGGCGCGATGTGTGGTGGCACGATGCGATATCGGGCCAGCCGCTGACTTGCGATCCTGAATGGCTGGATGCGGAGCATCCCCTGTTCCTGCTCTATACCTCAGGCTCGACGGGAAAGCCGAAGGGGATCCAGCACTCCACCGCCGGTTACTTGCTCAACGCGAAGCTGACCACCAAGTGGGTCTTCGACCTCACGGACGACGATGTGTATTGGTGTACCGCCGATGTCGGCTGGGTCACCGGGCACACCTATGTCGTTTACGGGCCCCTGGCGGCGGGCGCTACGCTTTTCATGTACGAGGGTGCGCCGACATTCCCCGACGGCGGGCGCTTTTGGAAAATGTGCCAGGCGCACGGGATCAGTATCTTTTATACCGCGCCCACGGCGATTCGCGCGCTCATGAAACTGGGTGATGCGCTGCCGGCCAAGTACGATTTGCGCAAGCTGCGAGTGCTGGGCACGGTCGGCGAACCGATCAACCCCGAAGCATGGATGTGGTATCACCGCGTCATCGGCGCTGAGCGGTGCCCCATCGTCGATACCTGGTGGCAGACCGAGACCGGCGCCGCCATGATGGCGCCGGTTCCCGGCGTGACCGCGACAAAGCCCGGATCCTGCACCCAGCCGCTACCCGGCATATTCGCGGACATTGTCGACGAAGAGGGGCGGCCCGTTAACACGCCGAATGCCGGCGGCTATCTGGTGATCAAGCGGCCCTGGCCTTCGATGCTGCGCACGATCTGGGGCGACAACGAACGCTACATCAAGACGTACTACCAAAAATTCAATAATCACTACTATGTGGCCGGGGATTCGGCGCGCCGGGATGCGGACGGCTACTACTGGATCATGGGACGCATCGACGATGTGATCAACGTCGCGGGCCATCGCCTGGGCACCATGGAAATCGAGTCGGCGTTGGTCGCTCATCCGAAGGTCGCCGAAGCCGCCGTCGTCAGCAAACCGCATGAGATCAAGGGTGAATCGGCATTTGCCTACGTCGTGCTCAATGTGCCGCGGCCGGAAGGCGCCGCCGCCAAGTCGCTGATCGAACAGCTGCGCGGCTGGGTGGGCGATCAGCTCAGCCCCATCGCCAAGCCGGATGAGATTCGACTCACCGACAATTTACCGAAGACCCGCTCCGGGAAAATCATGCGCCGATTGCTGCGCGCCATCGCGCGCGGCGAGGAGATCACCCAGGATGTATCGACCCTGGAAAATCCGGCGATACTCGAACAATTGCGGGGCGGCGCGCCGGTCGCGGCGGCGAAGCGGCCGGCAGCGCCGGCGAAGCGGGCAGTCTCGCCAAAGAGCGCCAAGAAAAAGATCCCCAGGAAGACCGCAAAAAAGACCGCAAAAAAGGCCGCGAAGAAGGCCGCGAAGAAGGCGCCTAGGAGAGCTGTAAAGGCCGCGGCGCGCAAAGCGCCGGCGAAAAGCAAGGCGGCTCCCAAGCGCGCGTCGCTTCCCAAGCGCAAGGCCTCTGCGAAACGCCCGGTGTCGAAGCCGCGCAGGCCGCGACGCAAGAAATAGGAAATCCGGCCTACTCGCGATTTGCGCCGGATAGGACCGCGACAACCCTTTTCTCGCCGCTCTTGATATAGAGATTTTCCCGATAGACGACGCTGTCGCCAAAGCGGATTTCCACTCTGTGCTCGCCCGGGGCAGAGTCTACCAATTGCGGTTTGACATTCGATTCGGCGGCTTGACCTTGCTGTACATCGTCGACGAACACGATTGAGCCCTTGGGGGCGCCGGTGACGACGATTTGCGAAGCATCAGGGGCGCGTGCTTTTGAATGGAACCAGCTGCACGCGGATAACATCGTCACCGCCAGAATGATGTAGGTCTTCAAACGCCGCTCCCTAAGGCCCGTCACGTAAAACTAGAGTACCACCGGACGCGACTGGTTTTCTCCTGATAAGGTGAACAGGAAACCGGAGATTCGCCGATGCTAAAGTCCCTGCAAAACGTCTATCCCATTGTTTTTCTAATAGCCGCGACGACGCTCGAGGTGAGCGGCGATGCGATCGTGCGCTTGGCGATATACGACCATGTCGGTGCCTATCGCGTTGCATTGTTTGTGGCAGGCGCGGGGCTGCTATTGGGCTACGGCACGCTTCTCAATTTGGCGCCATTTGAATTCGGCCAGGTGGTGGGCATTTACATCGCGACGTTGTTCGTCATTTGGCAGATCATCAACTTTGCGTTCTTTCGAACGCTGCCTACCATGCCGACCGTGGTCGGCGGCGCGCTGGTCGTGGCGGGCGGCGCGATCATCACTTTCTGGAAGCCGTGAGTGTCCGCGCGGGGAGTCGGCGCCTTCGCCAGGCCAAAATGGCGCGCCGCGTCAATTGCGTGCAGGGGGTGGCGCACCACAGGATTGGCCTGATAATCAACAGCCCCAAGGTCCGCAGCATCGGGAATCCGCAATGAACCTCAATCAAGTGACGTTGCCCGCGAAGAATGTCGAGCTATCGGCTCTGTTCTATAGGCGCCTCGGTTTCACGCAAATCGTCAGCGCGCCGCCGCGCTATGCGAGATTCGAATGCCAGGACGGCGCGACTTTTTCCCTGCATGCATTTGATACCGTCGTTCCCTCGCAAACAGTCGTCTACTTTGAGTGCGATGATCTCGATGCCACCTATCAACGATTGCGCGGCATAGGCATCGAGTTCAATCAGGCGCCTAGAGACCAAATTTGGCTTTGGAGGGAAGCTTACCTGCAGGATCCTGACGGCAATATCATTTGTCTTTATCACGCGGGCGGCACGCGCCGCTTTCCGCCCTGGCGCCTATCCGCCGACTCGCCGCGGGTTTAACGATGATGTTGCGCCGCTCAGGCTTGCGTTGCGCTAGTCTTCGCTCATGGCGCAAGAATCCAGGGGTCTAGGGCGGGGTTTGGGCGCGCTTCTGGGCGCGGCACCCACGGTAAGCGCGAGCCGCGGCGGCGGCACGCTGCCTCTTTCGCTGATGCAGTCAGGCGCGCTTCAGCCGCGCCGCGAGATTCAGCGGGAGCCACTGGAGGAACTCGCGGCTTCCATCAGGGCAAAGGGTGTGATTCAGCCGATCATCGTGCGCCCGCTGGCGGCGGGGGCGCCTGGGACCGCCCGCTACGAAATTGTTGCAGGCGAGCGGCGCTGGCAAGCCGCAAAGCTCGCGGGCCTTACCGATATACCGGTCATTGTTCGTGACTTGTCCGACAAGGAAGCCGTCGCGATCGCGCTCATCGAGAACATTCAACGCGAGGAATTGACCGCAGCCGAGGAGGCGAGATCGCTGAAGCGGCTGACGACGGAGTTCTCGCTCACTCAGCAGGAGGTGGCTGATTCCGTCGGACGCTCGCGCGCTGCGGTCAGTAATCTGATTCGATTGCTGGAATTGCCGCAGCCGGTGGTCGCGTTGATCGATTCGAAAGCCTTGAGCATGGGTCATGCGAGGGCTTTGCTGGGGCTTCGCGACGATGCCGCGCAGCAGCGTTTAGGGCAGCTCGTGGCCCAGCGCGGTTTATCGGTGCGGGAAACCGAGAATCTGGTACGCAAGACGCTGGAGGGGGCGGGGACTGCGACGCGCAAACCACCTGAATCGACGGTGGTGAGCGAGGTTTTGCGGACCAAAACCTTGCACGTGCAGCTGCAACAGCGCACGAAAGGATCGGGAAAAATCGTCATTGAATTTGCGGACAGCGACGCGCGCGATCAGTTGCTCAATCTAATCAGGTCGTTGAGGGACTAAAGCGCGAGCGCCTGACCCTGCGCTTGGGGGGGCGGAGCGGCACCGAAAATCCCGCTACCGCGCCCGAAACTTCGAAAACATCATGCCGGACCCCAAGCTCGGCTAGAATATATCGGCCGGAAAGGGCGATTTGCAGCGTAGACGCCTCGCGTGCCACCACGCAGCGACACGGCACTCCATCTAGACGGGCTTTGTTTAGGCAATCGCGGCCACTGCAGCCGCATTCTTCAGTGTGATTGGACCATATGCTTTCCACATCCAACGTCGCCGTTCAATTCGGCGCCAAACCGCTCTTTGAGCAGGTAACGGTCAAGTTCTCCGATGGCAACCGCTATGGCCTCATCGGCGCGAACGGCTCGGGCAAATCCACGCTCATGAAAGTGCTCGGCGGCGACCTCGAAGCGAGCGCCGGCGATGTGATGCTGCAAATGGGCATGCGGCTCGGCAAGTTGAATCAAAACCAATTCGGCTACGAAGATGAGCGGGTACTGGATGTGGTCATGCGCGGCCACACCGAGCTGTGGGCGGCGATGCAGGAACGTGACCGTATATACGCCGATCCCAAGGCCACGGACGAGGATTACATGAAGGCGGCGGAGCTCGAGGGCGTATTCGCCGAGTATGGCGGCTACGATGCCCAAGCCCGGGCAGGCAGCATCCTCACCGATGCCGGCATTCATGAGTCGCGGCACAACGGCCCCATGCGTGAGGTACCGCCGGGCTTGAAGCTGCGTGTGCTGTTGGCGCAGGCATTGTTCTCCAAGCCCGATGTACTTCTGCTGGACGAGCCGACCAACAACCTGGACATCAACTCGATCCGCTGGCTCGAGCGCGCGCTCAACGAATACGACGCCACCATGGTCATCATCAGCCATGATCGGCATTTCTTGAATCAGGTTTGCACCCACATAGCGGATTTGGATTTTCAGCAGCTCAAGATTTATCCCGGCAACTACGACGATTTCATGTTGGCCTCGGTTCAGGCGCGCGCACGCGTGGAAGCGGCCAACGCCAAGGCCAAGGATCGCATATCTGACCTGCAGGAGTTCGTGCGGCGCTTTTCGGCGAATGCGTCCAAGGCGCGCCAGGCCACCTCGCGCAAAAAGCAGCTCGAGAAAATCAAGATCGAAGAGATCAAGCCGTCGTCGCGGCAAAACCCCTACATTCGCTTCGAGCAGGGCAAAAAGCTCTACCGCTCGGCGGTGTCGGTGGAACACATCAGTTTCAACTACCCGGGCTCGGCTGAAAAAGTGCTCGACGACGTGAGCTTCAATATCGAGGGTGGTGAACGTATCGCCATCATCGGGCCGAACGGTGTCGGCAAGACGACGCTGATGCGCTGTCTCGCGGGCGAATTGCGTCCCACCGGCGGCCGCATCGTGTGGGTCGAGAACGCGCAGCCCGGCTATATGCCTCAGGATCCGCAGGCGGAGTTCGAAGATAAGATCGACTTGTTCGGTTGGATGTCGCAATACACCGGCAAGGCGGATGACGATCAAATCGTGCGCGCGACCCTGGGCAGGCTGCTGTTTTCCGGAGAGGAGACCAAGAAGCAGGTGAAGGTGTTATCCGGCGGCGAGAAAGGCCGCATGATTTACGGCAAGTTGATCCTGACGAAACCCAACGTGCTGCTCATGGACGAACCCACCAACCATATGGATATGGAAACCATCGAGTCCTTGCAAATAGGCCTCGAGCACTACGCCGGCACGCTCATCTTCGTGTCGCACGATCGCGAGTTCGTCGGCGGTCTCGCTACCCGCATCATCGAAATGCGTCCCGGCGGCAAGCTGGTTGATTTCAGAGGGACGTATGACGAGTATCTGAAGGCGCAAGGACTGGAAACATAGCGCGCGGCCGCAGCTGCTGGCAGTATCGGTGCGATGCAACTGGTCGCTGAGCATCTCCAAAAGAAATTCGGTGCGATCACCGCCGTGGCGGGCGTCTCATTCAGCGCCAGCCCCGGCGAAGTGCTCGGGCTGCTGGGTCCCAATGGCGCCGGCAAATCGACCACCATCAGCATGCTGGCGGGCCTCACCAAACCGGACTCAGGAACGGTAACGATCGACGGGGTCACTCTGGGAACGGGTGCGGACCCCACCAAGCGCCGTTTGGGACTGGTGACTCAGGAAATTGCGCTTCTCGAGGAGCTGCCCGCGCGCATGAATCTGGAATTCTTCGGCGGGTTGTACGGTCTTGCGGGCCGCGCGCTTATGCTGCGGATAATGGCCGTGTTGGAGCTGACCAGTCTCGCGGATCGCGCCGCAGACCCGCCGAGCGAATTCAGCGGCGGCATGCGCCGGCGATTGAACATCGCCTGCGCCTTGCTTCATGAGCCTCAGATCCTGCTGCTCGATGAGCCGACGGTGGGTGTCGACCCGCAAAGCCGCAACGCCATTTTTGACACCATCGAGGTGCTGGCCGGCGAAGGCCGGACGTTGATCTATACGACGCACTACATGGAAGAAGTCGAGCGGCTGTGCGATCGCATCGTGATCGTCGATCACGGCAAAGTTCTCGCCGACGACACGCTCGCGGGCCTGCTGGCGGGCGCACCGGTCGCGAACAAGCTGACATTGAAATATGACCTGCCGCCGGACGATGAAGCGCTCGCCGAAATCACGCACCTGCCGGGCGTTACCCAGGTCGATCTGACCGGCACTGAGCTGTCGGTGTCCGCCACGGACTTGGGGTCAGCGGCGCCGCGCGTGCTCGAGCGGCTGGCGGCCCGAGGTTTTAGCTGCCGGGAGCTGACCAGCCGGCGGTCCAATCTCGAGGATGTTTTCCTCGCGCTGACCGGCCGCACGCTGCGCGACACGTGAGCCCCACCCTCACGGCATTTCGGGCTTTGGTGCGCAAGGACATTGCGCTGTTTCTTCGCGACCGGCGCGCGCTGGTCGTCAGCGTGCTCACGCCCATCGTGGTGGCGGCCTTTTTCGGCTTTCTCTTCGGCGGCACGGGTTCAGGCGGCAATCCGATTTCGCGCATGTCGGTCGGCATCACCGACCTGGACGACACTGCGCTCACCAAGGCGGTGATCGAGAGTCTCACCCAAGATGAGTCGCTGGCCATGCAAGTACTGCCCGAAGACCAGGCGCGGCAACTGGTCAAGAGCGGCAAGCTGCGCGCGGCCATCGTGTTTCCCGCCGGCTTCGAGACTGCGGCAACGGGCGCACTGGTCGGGCTGGGGCAGATGCCGGACGTCAAGCTTTTCTACGATCCGTCGCAATCCATGGTCCGGCCCATGGTGGCGGGCCTGCTCACGCAACACGTCATGCAGCGGATTTCCCGGCCCAATTTTATCGGCAGCAGCAAGCCGGCGCCCTTCAACCTCGTCAATACCGCGGTCACCACCGGCCCTCGATACAACTCATACGCGCATTCATTCGCCGGCATGAGTATCCAGTTCATTCTCTTCATGGGCATCGATGCCGGCGTCACACTGCTGTTGATGCGCCAGGAAGGCATGTGGCGCCGACTCCGCGCCGCGCCCCTGTCCCGCGCCGTACTGCTCGGCAGCAGGGTGGCCGGCACGACGTTGATCTCGATGTTGATCCTCGCCGTCGTGTACCTCGCCGCATGTTTGATCTTCGGCGTGCGCATCGCGGGCAGCGTGCCGGGCTTCGTGATGGTGGCGATTGCCTTCTCGCTGCTCGCGGCCACGACCGGGCTCATGATTTCCGCGCTCGGCCGCTCGGTGGGCGCCACACGCGGAGTGGCTATGTTTTCGGTGCTCATTCTCGTCATGCTGGGAGGCGCCTGGGTGCCATCGTTCCTGTTTCCGGAATGGCTGCAGCATGTGACGGAATTTGTGCCCACACGCTGGGCTGTCGACGGACTGGATGCGATGACCTGGCGGGGCCTCCCGCTGCAATCCGCGTATGCGCCCACGGCTATTCTGGTGGGTTGGTCCGCACTGTTTGCAGCGATCGCCGTCTGGCGGTTCGACTGGGAAGATGATTGACGGGGGACTTGGTAGCGAAGCGCGACATTGCTAGGATACTGCGCTGATTTTTCATGGGGGCGAACGGTGCTGATCAAGCTGTGCGTGTCGATTGCCTGTTTTTTCCTTGGCGCATCATCCTTCGCCGCGCTCGTAACGCCGAAAGGCGCGTCCACCGCCGAAACGATAACGATCAATCGGATTGCCGACGTGGGCTTCAATCACAGCGAAGTGGTCGACACGGCGTCCTATCTGGCTGATGAGATAGGCGGACGCATGACCAACTCCCCGGCGATGCGCAAAGCAGAGCGGTGGACGCAAGAGAAGTTCAAGAGCTGGGGTTTGAAGGATGTCAGGACGGAAGCGTTTGATTTCGGCCGAGGCTGGTGGATCGAGTCCTCGCATGTACGAATGATCGCGCCTCGTCCGCTGGAACTGCGCGCCATTCCGCTGGCCTGGACACCCGCAACAAACGGGGTGCTGTCCGCGCCCGTGATCGTCGCGCCCATGGTCAGCGAAACCGATTTCGCCGAATGGAAAGGAAAACTGGCCGGCAAGATCGTCTTGGTAACGTGGCCGGCGCCGCCGAAGGACGACGCCGATGCGCCGTTTCAACGGCTCGCCGACGCCGATGTTGCCAAGCTGGATAAATACCAGCAGCCGACGTTTGACCCCGCCGAACGGAAGAAGCGAATCGAGCGGTTTCACTTCAGGCCCAATTTAGACGCGTTTTTGGCGCAGGAAGGCGCCGTCGCCCTGGTGCAGATGTCGCGCACCGAAGGCCGGCTGGTGCACGGCGAGGGATACGGGTATCGCGTCGGCAAAACTCCCAAGCTCCCGGGCGTCGAACTCGCGGCCGAAGACTATCGAAGACTTGCGCGGCTCGCCAAGCGCGGTGAGGTGCGCCTCGAAATCGACAGCCGCGTGCATTTCGAAGATGCGGATCACAACGCCTACAATGTTTTCGCGGAGATTCCGGGCGATGACCCGCATGCAGGCTATGTCATGGCGGGCGCGCATCTGGACAGTTGGGTTGCCGGCGATGGCGCCGCCGACAACGGTGCCGGCAGCGCGGTGGTCATGGAAGCTGCGCGCATTCTGGCGAACCTCGGCGTGCGGCCAAAGCGCACCATTCGTTTTGCCTTGTGGGCCGGCGAGGAAGAAGGACTATTGGGTTCGGCCGCCTTTGTCGAGAATCACCTGGCTCATCGCCCGTTGCCCACCGATCCGGCTGAGGTGGATCTGCCGCCGTCTTTCTTGACGGATTCGTATCCGGTGCAGACGCTGCCCGGCTTTGCCGACCTCGCCGGCTATTTCAATATCGACAACGGCTCCGGCAAGATTCGCGGCATCTACACGGAAGGAAATTTTGCCGTGGTCGCAATCTTGCACGAATGGCTGTCTCCCTTTGCCAGCCTCGGCGCGAGCACGGTGGTGGCGGAGCCGACCGGAGGAACCGACCACGTGTTCTTGAGCCGCCTCGGCCTGCCGGCGTTCCAATTCATCCAGGACCCGTTGGATTACGAGACCCGCGTCCATCACACGGACCTCGACACGTTTGATCACCTGCGGCCGCAGGATTTGCGGCAAGCGTCTGTGGTGTTGGCGACGGTTCTCCTGGCCGCCGCAAATAACGACAAGCCTTTGCCGCGTAAAACGCTGCCCACCCAGCCGGCGGTTACCGATCCGTTCCAGTATCCCGACCCGTCGAAGAAATAGAGGGGAGCCTAAGCCTGCTTGAGGCGGCCGCGGCGAAAATCAGCGATGATTTCGCGCGCGGCGTTGTGGCCGGGCGCACCCGTCACGCCGCCGCCGGGGTGTGTGCCGGATCCGCACATGTACAGCCCTTTCAATGGGCCGCGATAATCGCCGTGCCCCAACATCGGCCGCGCCGAGAACAGTTGATCCAAGCTCAAGGCGCCATGGAAAATGTCGCCGCCGATGAGTCCGAACGTGCGCTCGAGATCGAGCGGGCTCATGATCTGTCGGCCGAGCACAGAGGCTTTGAAATTCGGCGCGTGCGTGTTGACCAGATCGATCATCACGTCCGCGACTTCCTCGCGATGAGCATCCCAGGACGCGCCGTTCGGCAGCACCGGCGCGACATGCTGGCAGAAGAGGCTGGCCACATGCCGGCCCGGGGGTGCAAGGCCGTCATCCAGGGTCGACGGTATCAGCATCTCGACGATGGGACGCTTCGACCATCCGCCGGCCTTGGCATCAAGATAGGCCTGGTCCATATACGCGAGACTGGGCGCCATGATGATGCCGGCGGTGTGGTGATCGGCCACCGCGCGCCCCGGCAACGCCTTGAAGTCGGGCAACTCCGATAGCGCGACATTCATGCGAAAGGTTCCCGAGCCACAGCGCCAGCGGCTGATGCGCTCGCGGAAATCCACCGGCAAGGCCGCGGCATCGATGAGCGAGCCGTAGAGCAATTTTGGATTCAGATTCGACACGACGCTGCGCGCTCGAATCGCCTCGCCTGTCTCAGTGACCACGCCCACGGCGCGGCCGCCTTCAACGAGGATCTCGCGCACCGGGCTCGCGAGGCGAATATCCACGCCACGCTCAGCCGCCGCTTTGGCCATCGCCTGCGTGATGGCGCCCATGCCGCCGATTGCATGACCCCAAGCACCTTTCTTGCCGTTGACCTCACCGAACACGTGGTGCAGCAGCACATAGGCAGAGCCGGCTGCGTACGGACTGGCATAGTTGCCGACGACGCCGTCGAATCCGTACGCCGCTTTGATGGGCGCGCTCTCGAACCACGCGTCCAGATAGTCGCCGGCGGATTTCACGAACAAATCCAGCAGCTCGCGCCGCATGGGAAGATCCAATTTGGCGACCCGCTTGCCCAGGCGCGCGCCGCGAAGCAGTTCGGGCAGGGCCTCCAGCCAGCTGCCGGCCGTCACATTCGGCGGTGTCTCAAGCACCAAATCACGCAGCACATCGGCAATCACGTCCAGGCGTGCGCCATACGCACTTAGGGCCGAGGCGTCGCGGCTGGAAAACTTGGCCACTTCATCGGCGGTTTGGTCCGCGCCGATCTTCAAATAGGTGGTCTCGTCCAAGGGAAGGAAGTTCGCGAGCCTGCGCTCGACGATACGCAGGCCGTGACGCGGCAACTCAAGGTCTCGAATGACTTTGGGGTTGAGCAGCGATACCGTGTAGGCAGCCACCGAATTGCGAAAGCCCGGATGAAATTCTTCGGTTACCGCAGCGCCGCCGACGACGTTGCGCCGCTCGAGTACCGTGACTTTGAGTCCGGCCGCGGCCAAATACGCGGCGCAAACCAGTCCGTTGTGGCCTCCGCCGACAATCACGGCGTCGCGCGGCGACTCAGCCACGGCACTTTCCGGGCAGAGCGCCGGCGGTTCGCCAGCCGGCGCCCGGTGCACGCTCGAGCCGGCTCTCCGGAATGAGTTCGCGCATGCGGCGCGCAAAACTTCGCAGCGATACCTCGTTGTTTCCCAGCGGGCCCGGACTGTAGCTGCGCGAGCCCATGCCGGCCTGCACCCGTTCGATCAGCGCCTTGTCCTCCAGGCTGACTCTGCGATTGATGCGCCAATTCAGGTAGCGTGCCGCGCGCATTTCGCGCCGGTCATCCGGGTGCGCATAGGCAATCTCGCGCACCAGAGTTTCGGTGGGCGATATCGGAATCATTTGCATGAAGTCGACCTGGTCCGGATAGATGTCGAAGGCCACGTTCGGCCACAACTTGAAATAGGTCCATAACCGCTGGCGATTCTCGGGCAAGTGAGGCGAACTGGGCAGCACGCTTTGATACATGCGCTCCGAAAGCTGCGAAGAAGGCGTGTCGCGAAGATGACCCCACATCTTGTCCACCCACAGCCCGGCCTCGACGCCGTAGGTCCGGCCGAACAAGCGCGACAAACCCGGATGCGCCACCGCAATATGCATCGCGTCCGAATAATTGTCCGTTACGTTCTTCCAGTTCACGTGGCGCATGCGCATCGTCACGCGTCCGAGCGGCTTGAGCTCCTCGAGGCGGTACAACGCCAGCTCGTTCTGATAGGGCGCCAGCATGTCGGCGACGCTCGGCAGGCCCGGCCTCAGGCGAATGAAAACGAAGCCCTGGTAGACCTCCGTTTCCACCGCTTTGAGCCCGAAATCATCGAGGGAAAAATCCACAAATTCCTTGCGGTGCGGGACGGCGCTGAGCGTTCCGTCGAGATCATACGTCCAGGCGTGATAGGGACAGACTATTCGGCCGGGACAGTGTCCTGCGCCACCGTCGAGAAGCCGGGCGGCGCGATGCCGGCAGACATTGAAGAAGGCCTTCACACCGAAATCACGGCCGCGCACCGCGACGATGGGCTCTCCGAGAAAATCCAGCGTGTGATAGTCGCCGGGATTCGGGATGTCGTTGAGGTGGCATACGATCTGCCACGACGCGGCGAACACCTGCTGCTTTTCAGCGTGCAGGAAATCCGGGTCCCGGTATATCCATCCGGGCAGACTGAAGTCCTCGTCCAATGCCGCGCGCTTTGCGTCCATTACAGTTCTTCACAGCTCTTGTTGAACGATAGTATAACAAGACGGACTGTTAAGATTTGTGAGGTTTTTCGCGCAAAATCCGCGGAAAGGCGCCGGCGCATAGGGCATTCACCCAATCCTCGCAAATGCCGATCGCCTCGCTGGGCCTGAAAGTCTCGGCGCTCAGGCTCAGTTCGACCCAAAGGCCGTCGAGCAATGCGCTGAGCGCAATCGCGGCGGGGCGCAGCTTCAATCTGGGCGCCGCGCCGGATTTGACCAGTTCGCCCAGCAGTTTCTCCAGGATGGACCGGTACTGGCCGTAGGTTCGATCATGAACGGCGCGAATCTCGGGCGAGTGCGCAACCATGCTCCAGAACACCACCCACACGTTGAATAGCTGCGGATCGAGAAGCTCGGGCGCGAACGACGCGCGGAAAAAATCGCTCAAGCGCCTGCGCGGCGAGGCTGTCCGATTTTGTGCGCGGGCTCGCAGCGAGTCCTGCAGCGACAATGCCAGGGTCTCGTAGCTTTCCGCAATCAATCCCGACTTGCTCGGAAAATGGTGATTGATCAGCCCGATGGAGACGCCTGCCGCGGCGCTGATGCGGCGCACCGAAGCGCCATCATGGCCGTATTTTTTCAAACAGCGAAGAGTCGCCTCGACGAGTGCCTCGCGGCGTACGGCCGGGGTCGCACGACGGAATTTCGGCATGTGCCGCTTGGTCTTCAACAAATTCCCTTTCCTTAAAATTTTAAAGAGCCCCTTCCTGGAGTTCTTGAAGCACTAAGCAGCGCGATACGCCCGATAGTCCAATCCAAGCGCACTGGCGACGGCTTCGTGCGTCAGCTGGCCGGCATGCACGTTGAGTCCGTGAGCCAGGCCGATGTCCTTGGAGATCGCCGCCCGCCAGCCGTGATCCGCGAGCGCCTTGACATACGGCAAGGTCGCATTGGTGAGTGCGAACGTGGAGGTTCTCGGCACGGCCCCGGGCATATTGGTGACCGCATAGTGGATGACGCCATCGAGCACGTAGGTGGGCTCCGCGTGGGTCGTGGGATGGCTGGTCTCGAAGCAGCCGCCCTGGTCGATTGCAATATCGACCAACACGGCTCCGGGTTTCATGGTTTTGACCATGGCCCGCGTCACGAGTTTCGGAGCCGCGGCGCCTGCAATCAGCACGGCGCCGATCACCAGGTCGGCCTCGCGCACCAGCTCTTCAATGGCGTGCGCGGTCGAATACACGGTCTTGAGCTGGCTGCCAAATATGGCTGAGAGTTCCCGAAGGCGCTTGACCGAACGATCCACGACCGTCACGTCGGCGCGCAATCCAACCGCCATTTCAACGGCATGCGTGCCGGAGACGCCGCCGCCCAAGACCACCACCTTGGCCGGCGCCACTCCCGGGACGCCGCCCAACAGCACGCCAAATCCGCCGTTGGCCTTTTGCAGGCAATTGGCGCCGACCTGCACCGACATGCGTCCCGCAACCTCGCTCATGGGGGTAAGCAACGGCAGCGAGCCGTCCGGCGCCGTCACGGTCTCGTAGGCGATGGCGGTTGCGCCTGAGGCCAGCAACGCCAGCGTCTGCTCGCGATCGGCTGCCAAATGCAGATAAGTAAAGAGCGTCTGACTGCTGCGCAGCATCTTGCACTCGTCCAGCTGAGGTTCTTTGACCTTCACGATGAGGTCGGCTGAGCCGAAGATGTCCTCGACCTTCCTCGAGATCGAGGCGCCGGCGGCTTGGTAATGGGAATCATCGAAGCCAATACCTGCGCCCGCGCCGCTTTGAACCAGGACTTGATGTCCCGAATCGACGAGTTCGCGAACTCCCGCAGGCACCAGACCCACGCGGTATTCATGAATTTTAATTTCTTTGGGTACGCCGATTTTCATAGCTCGCTCCGCGGGGGTCTTTAAGGATGGCAAGGTTACTCACCCGGGAGCCGAGAAACAATCCACGGCGCGATTGCCTAGGCCATATCGCGCAATTCCTGGACGAGCAGACGCTGCCAAAGCCATTCCTGCCGTGTTTGCGGCGCGCTCAACGACATGCGATCCAAGTACGGCCTGATTGCCGAGGGAATGCCGCGAAATGTCACGGCACCCAAAAGGGCCTTGACACGCGGCCAGCCGCCTGCCGTCCTCTCCTGCAATCGGGCCAACGCCTTCGCCAGCACGATTTCCTCGCCGGTAAAATCGCTGCCGAACGGAAATTCGGAAAACAGCCCGCGGGCACGTGCGAGTATGAATCGCTCCTCCAAGTTGCGCGGCGTTTTGT
>DASQPK010000099.1:0-23979 GCA_035643995.1 Steroidobacteraceae bacterium
CAAGGGAATGTCTTCGCGGCGGCGGCCCAATGAAGGCACTTCGATGTGCACCACATTCAGGCGGTAGTACAGGTCCTCGCGAAATTGACCGGCGACCATCAACTCATGCAAGTCGCGGTGCGTGGCGGAAATAATGCGCACGTTGGTCTGCACGGCATCTGCGCCGCCCACCGGGCGAATGGTGTTGTCCTGCAGTACGCGCAGCAATTTCACTTGCAGCCGCATCGGCATGTCGCCGACCTCGTCCAGCAGCAAGGTGCCGCCGTCGGCGGTTTCGAACAGGCCTTTCTGGGCGCGCGCCGCACCGGCGAACGCACCGCGCTCGTGGCCGAACAGTTCTGATTCCAGCAGGTTTTCGGCCATGGCGCTGCAATTGATGGCGACGAAGGGTTTATTGCGGCGCGGGCTGGCTTCGTGAATCGCGCGCGCCAGGAGCTCCTTGCCGGTCCCGCTCTCGCCGGTCAGCAGTACTCGCGCATCCGTGCCGGCGACCATGTTGGCTTGCGCCAACTTATCCTCCATGAGCGGATTGCGGGTAATGATATTCGCGCGCCAGTCCTCATCCACATGCGCAAAGCCCGACACCTTGAGCGCCTTCTGCACGTGATCGAGCAGTTCCTGCTTGTCGACGGGTTTGGTGAGGAAGCCGAATGCGCCGCTCTGCGTGGCGTGCACGGCATCCGGAATGGTGCCGTGAGCCGTCAAGATGATGACCCGCAAACCCGGCCAGCGGCTTTGCAGCTCCTTGAGCAGGCCAATACCGTCCATCTGGTCCATGCGCAGATCCGTGATCACCAGATCCGGTCTGAAGCGCACACACGCGGCCAGCGCGGCAGCCGCGCTTTCAACGGCTTCGACTTCGTAGTTCTCGGCCCGCAGGCGGATCGTCAACAGACGCAGCAAGCCAGGGTCGTCGTCGACGACCAGGATGCGGGCTTTGCGCTTTTGGGGTGTCAGCGAGTCGCGTGTGCCCGACGTTAGGCCGAACGACAGCGGGGTGGTGGCGGCAATGGAATAGGCGTTCAGTGCAGTATCTCCGTGTCCGATTATGGCGTGTGGGGGGCGCCGGAACCGCGGTCGGTGACAGATCGTTGCTCGATATGTGTTACCGCCTCCAGTTTAGCCCTGGCCTCGTCCAAGGCCTTGCGCAACTTCGCATTTTCGTCCGACTCTGCGGCCAAGCGGCGGTTTACCGCTTGTAGCTTATCGTGCGAATCATTGGGCACCGCGTCGCGCATGCGGGCGTTTTCGGCCTGCAGGATCAGCCTCTGCTCAACCTCTTTGAGCTGAACGCCGGCCAATAGGCGCTCCACAGGCAGGAGAGTTTCGGGCCTTGCAAGGAGTTCCGCCAACTGTCGCTGTGCG
The DNA here is from genome assembly GCA_035643995.1 of Steroidobacteraceae bacterium. Classification (GTDB taxonomy): domain Bacteria; phylum Pseudomonadota; class Gammaproteobacteria; order Steroidobacterales; family Steroidobacteraceae; genus Bog-1198. The sequence continues at coordinate 1,366 of DASQPK010000099.1, forward strand.
GCGACGGGATCCGCCCCGCTATAGCCCGGCGTGGCCAAGGCCAGCGCATACCGGAGTTTGTTGCTGGTCGTGGGCTGCAGCTCTGCCGCATCCTTGGCCTGCTGGAAGATCTCCGCCTGTCGAGCAGGGTCGCCCTGAGGGAGATTGCTCATCATTTCGAGCAAGGGTGCCACGGGGCCAAGGTCAGGTCTCGGACCCTCCTGCACGGCCGGAACCGCCGGTTTTGGGGTACCCAACAAGCCACAGCCGCTGATCCAGATGCCTGCCACGGCGCATGCTGCAATGCGTTTTCCGCTATGCAGCATGAGCTTTTTCACGCGTTGCCGCTACCGCCGGGCGCAGGGGCAGCCGCACGCGAAAATGCGCGCCGCCCGACTTGGACTCGAGGATTTCGATACTGCCGCCATGAGCGTTGACGAATTCAGTCACCACGGAAAGTCCGATGCCCGTGCCCTTGACGTGCCCGCCTTGAGGGGTTTTTCCTTGATAGAAGGCTTCAAAAATCCGATTGCGCTCATCGGCGGGAATGCCGGGTCCGCTGTCCATCACATCCAACAGCAATTGTTCGCGCTCGGCTCGCGCGTGCAGCGAAATCGTGCCGCCGCGCGGCGTGAATTTGACGGCGTTGGACAGCAAATTGTCGAGGATCAGGCGGACCTTGCTGCGATCCGCCACGGGCGTGAGATCCTCCACCTGCACGTCGAGGCGCACGCGCTGGGCGACCAGCGTGAGTTGCTGGTTCTCCAAGACGCTCTTGATCAGCGGGCGCAACTTGAACTCGGAAATCTCCAACCCGACGCTCTTGGCCTGCCAGGCGCTGAAAGACAACAGATTTTCGATGAGCCGCTGAAGCTTCATGCCGTTCTCGCGCAAGATCGCGGTGACCTCTCGCTGGCCGCTTTGCAGCTCACCCACCGCGCCGTCCATCAACAGTTCGGTTCCCTCGCGAATGTTTGCCAAGGGAGTTTTCAATTCATGCGACATATGCCGCAGAAACCGGTTCTTTTCCTGCGCCAAATCGAGCAATCGGCTTCTAAGCCATTCCAGCTGCGCCGCCAATCTCTCGAGGTCCGCGGGTCCCTGAATCGCAATCGGCCTCGAGAAGGAGCCGCGCCCCAGCTCGCTGATGGCCCGATCGATCGCCCGGATCGGCCTGGCGAACAAAAAAGTGAACACGCCGACCACCGCGAGCGTCATGGGCACGAGCAGCAGCGTCTGCCAGACGAGATTCTGCTGCGCATGCTGCGTCGCCAATTCCAGGCTCGCCGTTTCGCGATCGATCTGCAGGCTGATCCGATCCGATACATTGGACGCCGCGTCCGACAGCTGCGGAAAGCTGCCGATCAGTTCCGCCATGTGGGTCGAGTTCGGCGCCGCATACCGCAGGTCCTGCAGCAATTGATTCGCTTTGGATTCCACCGCACGCACACCCTGCTGTGATGCTTCGTCCAGCGGCAGCGTGAGAAGTTCCTGAATGGCGGTGACCAAGCGTGCGTGGTGACTCGCGTACACATCGAGCAGTTTCGCATCGCCGATGACCTGATACAGGCGCGCCTGGCGCTCCAGTCCGCCGATCTCTTCGAACATGCGCTGGTTGTTGCGCGTACCCTGCATGCCGTGAACGACCAGCTGTTGGCTGCGAACCGACAGGCGATTCATCTGCACGGCGGCATTCACGATGGCAAACAGCAGCGGAGCGGCCACGATCGTAAAGCCGATCAGCATCAGTCCGCTCAATGACTTGGGTCGCGGCAAGCGCATGGGCCGCATTCTAGCGTGTCGGACTCAAAAAGGAGTGACGGGATCGTATCTGTAGAATTGACTCGCATGAACAGCGAAGCGCCGTATTCCGAACTCTCTCCTGAGACCGTGCTGGACGCGATCGAAGCGCTCGAGTATCGCTGCGACGGCAGGGTCCTGGCGCTCAATAGCTATGAAAACAGGGTGTACCAAATCGGCCTCGAGGAGGGCGAGCCCTTGGTCGCCAAATTCTATCGGCCCGGCCGCTGGAGCGATGCCGCGATTCGCGAGGAGCATGCATTTGCCGGCGAGCTGGCCGTACAGGAAATTCCGGTGGTCGCACCGCTCTTGCGCGAAGGCGAATCCCTCCATGTCCATCACGGCTTCCGCTACGCTGTTTTTCCGCGCCGTGGCGGACGATGGCCGGAACTGGGTTCAAGCGATGAGCGGGAATGGGTCGGCCGATTTCTCGGGCGGATCCATGCCGTGGGGCGCGCCGCCGCCTTCCGCGAGCGCATTGCATTGAGCATGGATGATCTTGGCCGCAATGCCCGCGATTTTGTGCTCGACGGTGATTGGATGCCGGACTACTTGGCGACCAAGTACGCCGATCTCACGGACGAGCTGCTGGAGGCGGTGGAAGCCAGAGCGCAGAATTGGGGCGGGGCGCGGGTCGGGCGCATTCTCGGGGACTGTCATCGGGGCAATATCCTCTGGACAGATCTGGGGCCGCACTTCGTGGACCTCGACGATTGTCTCACCGGACCCGCGGTACAAGACCTGTGGATGCTGCTATCCGGCGGCCTGCAGGAAATGCGCACGGAGTTGCATGATTTACTGAAAGGCTATGAGCAGTTCTTGCCGTTCGATCGGCGTGAGATCGCGTTGATCGAGCCTCTGCGCGCTTTGCGGATGATTCACTACTCGGCGTGGTTGGCGCGCCGCTGGCATGATCCTGCATTTCCGAGAGCCTTCCCGTGGTTCGCCGAGCCACGCTATTGGGAACAACACTACCGCTCCCTGGAGGATCAGTTGGCGGCGGTGCTCGAGCCGCCGTTGGAGTTGTGACGGTCGCACGTTGTGATTGGCGACAGATTTGGTGATGATACGAGTATGGCCGGCACCGTGGGGACAACGAGAATCCAAGTTTTGCTGCTCTGTGCGGTAGCGGCGGCATTGTGCGCGTGCAACCGGGATTCAGAATCGGCCCCGCCGGGCGGCGCGCCGGCGCACGTCAAACCCAAGGCGCCGGTCGTCGCCAAGAGCGGCCCCACGGTCGCAGAACAAACGGCCGGCATGGTGGAAGCGGCGAATCAGGGCAAATCCGTGGTGCCGGTCGATTTGAAGTTCGACTTGGGGGCGCGGCCGAAAGTCGGGCAAGTGCTGGATATCAACCTGGCGCTCATTCCGCAAATTGCAGCCAGTCCTGCGAGCATTCAGGTGAGCGATGCCGATGGGCTCACGGTGGCACCGGGCACCAATCAAGTGGATATCCCCTCGGCGGAAGCCGGTGAGGTCTATCGTCACACTGTGAAAGTAACGCCCAACGCCGAAGGGGTGTTGGTGGTCGCCGTGACCGTATCGCTCAAACACGACGAAGTCACCGATCAAAGGGCTTTTTCGATTCCCATCATTGCCGAGCGTTGAAATCCCGGGCAGGCGGAGCATAAAGGCCCTATAATGGCGGGTTTCCTCCCCTAGGCCCCACTGTGACTCAGAAACTTCGCAACATCGCCATCATCGCGCACGTCGATCATGGCAAGACCACGCTCGTCGATCAACTGTTGCGCCAGTCCGGTACGCTCGATGCGCGCAAGGATTTGCAAGAGCGCGTCATGGATTCGAATGATTTGGAGCGCGAACGCGGGATCACGATCCTGGCCAAGAATACGGCGATTACTTGGGGCGACTACCGGATCAACATCGTGGACACGCCGGGACATGCTGATTTCGGCGGCGAAGTCGAGCGGGTGCTGGCCATGGTCGACTGCGTGCTGCTGCTCGTCGATGCGGTCGACGGCCCCATGCCGCAGACGCGCTTTGTCACGCAAAAGGCTTTCAAGCATGGCCTGCGGCCCATCGTCGTCATCAACAAGATCGATCGCGACGAGGCTCGCCCGGGCTGGGTCTTGGATCAGACCTTTGATCTGTTCGATCGGCTGGGCGCGACCGACGAGCAATTGGATTTCCCGGTCATCTACGCCTCCGCGTTGCGTGGATTCTCAGGATTGGAGTCCACGGTGCGCGACGGCGACATGCAGCCCCTGTTCAAAACCATCGTGGAACACTGCCCGCCCCCCGATGTGGACGTGGACGGTCCGTTGCAGCTGCAAGTCACCTTGCTCGATTACTCGAGCTATGTCGGCGCCATCGGCATTGGACGCATCAAGCGCGGCACCATCAAGCGCGGCATGACCGTCACCGTCGTTTCTCGCGAGGGCAAGCAGCGCGCCGAGAAGATCACACAGATCCTGGGTTTCCACGGCCTGACGCGGATCGAAGTGGAGTCGGCCGGTGCCGGCGACATCGTCGCCTTCGCGGGCATCTCGGAACCGAAGGTCTCGGACACGTTGTGCGACCCCGCAACGGTCGAACCGCTGCCCAGTCTCACCGTCGATGAGCCGACCATCAGCATGACGTTCGAGGTCAATACCTCGCCCTTCCTGGGCCGCGAAGGAAAATTCGTCACCAGCCGCCAGATCCGTGAACGCTTGGAACGCGAGGCGATCCACAACGTAGCCTTGCGCGTCGAGCCGACCGCGGACCCGGATAAATTCGTGGTCTTCGGGCGCGGCGAGTTGCATCTGGGGGTGCTGCTCGAGAACATGCGGCGAGAAGGCTATGAAATGGCTGTTTCCAGGCCGCGCGTGGTCATCAAGCATGTCGACGGCGCTGCACACGAGCCCATCGAGCAAGTGACCATCGACGCGGACAGTGATGCGCAGGGCGCCGTCATGCAGGCACTCGGCAGCCGCGGCGGCGATTTGAAGGATATGCAGGCGGACGGGCGCGGGCGCGTAAGGTTGGACTATATGATTCCGTCGCGCGGCTTGATCGGTTTTCAGACCGAGTTTCGTACCATGACCCGCGGTACCGGGTTGCTGCATCACGTGTTCGATCACTACGGGCCGGTCGTGCAGCGCCAATTGGGTCAGCGCCCGAACGGCGTGTTGATCTCGAACGGTCAGGGTGTTGCGCTGGCGTATTCGTTGTTCAGCTTGCAGGAGCGCGGGCGCCTGTGCATCGGAGCGAACGAAGAAGTATATGAGGGCATGATCATCGGCATGAACAACCGCCTCGATGACCTGGTCGTCAACCCGCTGAAAGGCAAGAAGCTCACCAATATGCGGGCATCCGGCAAGGATGAGGCTGTCGTGCTGTCGCCGCCGATCCGATTTTCGCTCGAACAGGCCATGGAGTTCATCGACGATGATGAACTCATCGAAGTGACGCCCACCTCCATTCGGCTGCGCAAACGCAATTTGAAGGAAACCGACCGCAAACGCTCCGAGCGCGAAACCGCGGCTTAAGGCTCCCTCGGCATTTGACGGAATATTGGACGAAACGAGACGCGCGTCACGCCGCGCGTCCGGGATCTCCCTAACATCGCTCCAGTTCGGTTGCGGGGTGCACCGACTCATCGCCGGAGATCCTAGGTCTTGTCACGCGAAACCGCGGCTGCAATCCGTACCGAGCCGGCGCCGCCGGCAGAGAGCTTCAACCCTCTGCTGGAGCGGCAAATCGCCGAGACGCGCGGGCGCGGCGGCGAGCCTGAGTTGGACCAACTCCTGAAAACCATCAGCGCGCACTACGATCGGCTCGATGCCGAACGGCGCGGCGTCGTGCGCTCCATGCAGCTCATGTCCGATGAGGCGCAGGCCATGACTCGCGAAATTCGCGAGCAAACCGCTTCACACCTGCAGGCGATTCTTGACAACGTCAAAGACGCCATCATCACGGTTGACGATGCCGGGCATATCGAAACGTTCAATCACACCGGAGAACGGATATTCGGTTACCCCGCCGCGGAGGTACTCGGCCGGTCCTTGGGATGTCTGTTCGCCGACATCGACCTTGAGAATCCGTGCGAATATCTCGGGCGCCTGGCGACCAAGATTGACGATACGCATGTGGACCTGGCCGCGACCCAGACATGGGGCCTGGCCAAGGGCGGAAGCCGCGTCGCGATCGAAATCGCCGTCAGCAAGGCCAAACTCAATTGGCGGGACGGCTACATCGTCTGTATTCGCGACATCACCGAGAGACATCTGGCGGAAGTTTTGGTGCGCGAGAGTGAAGGACGCTACCGCACGCTGGTTGAACACGCTCCTGAAGTGATTGTCGTGTTCGACGTGGATGCCGGAAAGTTTGTCGACGTCAACGAAAACGCCTGCCGCTTCTTCAAGATGAACCGTGAAACCCTGCTGAGCTGTGGGCCGGACAAAATCAGTCCGGCAACCCAGGCCGACGGCACGGCCTCCTTCGGTGTGTCTCGCGGCTACATCGAGAGCGCCCTGGCGGGCGAGGTGCCGGTGTTCGAGTGGCTGCATCGCGATTCAGGCGGTCAGAATTTTCCCTGCGAGGTCCGCTTCGTCCGGCTTCCCAGCTCCAATCGTCGACTGCTCAGGGCCAGCATCATCGATATCACCGGGCGCAAGCGCGCCGAAGCGATCGCTTCGGGTGAACGCCGGGTATTCGAGAAGATCGCCGCCAATGCGCCGCTGTCCTCGGCGCTCGAGGCGATTTGCGAGCTGATCGAACGCGCCATGCTGGAGAGCTGCTGTGCGGTCAATTTATTGGACCGCGACAAGCAGGCCCTGAATTTTTGCGTCGCGCCGAATCTGCCGCGCGAATTCGTGCAGGCCATGGACTACGCGCCGATCGGGATCCGCTACGGCTCCTGTTCGGCCGCCGTGTATTTGAGCCGCCTCGTGACCGTCGCCGATATCGAAACCGACGCACTCTGGGAGTATCGCCGTGAGGCGGCACGCCAGTCGGGCTTCCGAGCCGCCTGGTCGGTACCCATCGTGGCCTCGGACGGTCAAGTGGTCGGTACCTTTGCCGTGTACCGCCGCCAACCCGGCATTCCTTTCTCCCGCGATCATGAACTCATGGTGCGCATGGCGCAGATCGCCGGGATTGCCATTGAGCGCCGCGCCGCCGAAGACGCTTTGCGCAACAGCGAGTCGAAATTTCGCGGCCTGTTCGAGAGCGTCATGGAAGGCGTTTATCAAACCTCGCGTGACGGCCGCATTCTGGTTGCCAATCCTGCTTTCGTGAATCTGCTCGGATACAGCTCCGCCGAGGAAATGTATCAGGTTCCCGCAGGCGCGCTCTATTGGTATCCCAACGATCGCGAAAATTTCGCGCGCCGTGCCGAGATCGAGGGCGAGCTGCGCAACGAAGAATATGTGATGCGCCGTAAAGATGGATCCATGTTGGTGGTGGTCGACAATTGCCGCGTGGTGCGCGATCCGAACGGACGAGTCTGCGGCTTTGACGGGACGCTGACCGACATCACCGAGCGCAAGAAAGCCGAAACTGCCGTTTTCCAGGCCAAGGAACGCGCCCAGGTCACGCTACAATCGATTGGCGACGCGGTCATTACGACGGATTCGGAAGGGCGGATCGACTACATGAATCCGGTCGCCGAAAGTCTGACGGGATGGGAAAACCGCGAAGCACAGGGAAAGTTGATCGGCGATGTCTTGACGGTGGTGGACGAGACCACCCGCGAAGGGAGTGAAAACCCGGTAGCGCGTTGTCTCCGTGAGGGACAGGTTTTGGGACTGGCCGAGCACACCGTGATGGTCAATCGCCGCGGCCAGGAGATCGCCATCCAGGACTCGGCCGCGCCGATCCGCGACCGGGCCGGTAATCTCATCGGCGCGGTCATGGTGTTTCACGATGTCAGCAAGGAGCGGCGGCTGCATCGCGCGCTGCACTATCAGGCAAGCCACGACGCGCTCACCGGATTGATCAATCGCCGCGAGTTCGAGAATCGCCTGACCGTCGCGGTCGAGGATGCGCGGCAGAATGCGCAAGCCCGCCACGTGCTCCTGTATTTGGATTTGGATCAATTCAAGCTCGTCAACGATACCTGCGGACATCCGGCGGGCGACCTGCTCCTGAAGCAGATCACCGGCGTCATTCAATCGCGGGTACGGGGCGGCGACACGCTCGCGCGATTGGGCGGCGATGAGTTCGGGATCCTGTTGCAGGACTGCGCGCGTGATCAGGCGCTGCGCATTGCGGAGAATCTGCGGCAGGCCATTCGCGACTATCGCTTCACGTGGCAGGGCGGCGCGCTGGCGGTCGGTGCCAGCATCGGCATCGTGGAAATCACCAACGAGATTCCCACCGTCGCCAATGTCATGAGCGCGGCCGATGTGGCTTGCTACTCGGCCAAGGACTCGGGGCGAAATCGGGTCCAGCTCTACACGCCCGACGACATGCCGGAACGGCATCGGGAAATGCATTGGGTCTCGAAGCTGGCGCGCGCGCGCGAGGAGAGCCGCTTCGAATTGTTTTATCAACCGATCGTTCCGATCGGTTCCCGGCCGCATGAGCGCGAACACTTCGAGCTGATGTTGAGATTGCGGGACGAGACCGGAACCATCGTGACGCCCGCCGAATTCATTCCCGCGGCGGAGCGCTACAACATCATGCCGTCAATCGACCGGTGGGTGGTGCGGCAGGCCCTCGACCGGGTGGTTCATCGCATCGAATCAGGCGTCAAGCCCTTCACCGTTGCGGTGAACTTGTCGGGGACCTCGCTCAACGACGAGCGATTTCTCGAGTTTCTGATTGCCGAACTGAGTGGCAGTGAGTTGGTGGCGGGCGCCATGTGCTTTGAGATCACCGAAACGGCCGCCATCGAAAACCTGACCAACGTGGTGTACTTCATGCGGGAGCTGAAAAATCGGGGCTGTCACTTCGCACTGGACGACTTCGGCAGCGGCCTGTCGTCGTTTATGTATCTGAAAACATTGCCGGTGGACTATCTGAAAATTGACGGCCAATTCGTCGAAAATGTCACCCGCGACCCGGTCGATCGCAGCATGGTCGCGGCAATCAGCCAGGTCGGCAACGCCATGGGGATTCAAACCATTGCCGAGCGGGTGGAATCGCCGGAGGTCCTGGCCGAATTGGGCCGATTGGGAATCGGTTTCGCCCAGGGGTTTTACATCGCCAAGCCCCGATCGACCGACGATTTTCCTTATCTGCGGTGAAGAATTCCTCCGAACGGCGTACCCTTCAGCCCCGGGGGACTTTAAGCTTTTGGCTAATGAGAGGAGGGTTTCGACATGATTCTCGGGATGTCCTTAGCGACTTTTACGCAGTTTCACGTGATCATCAGCCTGATCGGCATTATCAGCGGCATCGTCGTGGTCCTCGGCATGTTGGGGGCAAATCGCATGCCCGGCTTGACGGCCCTGTTTCTCATTGCCACCGTGGCGACCAGCGTCAGCGGATTCATGTTTCCCACGCCTTTTGACGCTGCGGATGTGATCGGCATCATCTCACTGGCAATTCTGGCGTTGGCCATTCTCGCGCTGTACACCTACAGGCTCGCGGGCGCATGGCGCGGCGTTTATGTCGTCAGTGCCATGGTCGCCCTGTACTTGAATTGCTTCGTTCTCGTGGTCCAGTCGTTCATGAAGATCGCGTTCTTCCATGCCCTGGCACCCACGCAGAAGGAGCCGCCGTTTGCCGTCGCTCAGGGGGTGGTGCTGATCCTGTTCGTCGGACTCGGCGTCGCGGCCTTCAGGAAATTTCGCCCGATGACCCGGGCGCCCGCCATCGCTTAAGGCTCCCCGATGCAGAAGCTTGCCGTCAAGGGTCGGCGACGAAGCTCAAGGGCCGGCATATGGCTGCTGGCCCTGCTTCTGTTTCGCGCCTATATACCTGCCGGCTTTATGCCGGCCGGCGGCGTGCCGTTCGCCTTGGAATTGTGCCCCACCGGCATGGTGGGCGTGCCGGCAGCCCATTTTCACCACCATGCAGGCGCGCATACCGCCTTCGAGGCCTGCCCGTTCGGCAGCGCTCCGGCCGCTGGGCCGATCTCGCATCACGTTGATTTTGAATCCCCTGGGCCGGCGCCTGTCCAGCGAATAGTGGCCGTCGAGGCGCCGCGCCTCAGCCTTCGTCCGCAACGATCCCACCAGCCTCGCGCACCTCCCTCGCTCGCTTGAATTGAATCCGACCCGTCGTCCGCGATCTTTTTCAAAAAGATCGCGCGTCTGTGATTTCGAGCGAGGGAGAAGTTTATGAGTTTCTCGATCAACCGTTTGGGTTTGGCGCTGCTCGCAGCGCTTCTTTGGTGTTCACCGCTTTACGCCGCCGACGTCGGCAGCGTCCGCGGTGTCGTTCACGACCAGCAACACCGTCCCGTAGCCGACGCCCGGGTGATGCTGAAATCGGCGACGTCGGCGCGGACCCAGTCTTCTGTTACGGATGCGCGCGGTGAATTCTCATTCATGACCGTGCCGCTCGGAGACTATGTGTTGAGCGTCAGCGATCCGGGCTTCACTTCAACGGCGCAGGCCGTCAGCGTGGCATCGGGATCCTCGCCGATCGCTCATGTGCAACTTGCCAAGGGCCCGGAGTTGGACACTTTAACCGTGACCGCGTCGCCGGAAACCACCGTGCTGAATACTGCGACGCCGACCACCGTGGTGAATCGCATGGACATTGAACGTGCTCCGGGCGCTGACCGCAGCAATAGCTTGGCGATGATCACGAACTTCGTACCCGGGGCTTACGTGGTGCACGACCAATTGCATCTCCGCGGGGGCCATCAGGCCACTTGGGCGATCGACGGGGTGGAAATTCCCAACACCAACATTGCCAGCAACTTAGGTCCGCAAATCGATCCGAAGGACATCGACTATCTCGAAGTGCAGCGGGGGAGTTATCAGGCGGATCAGGGAGATCGCACCTACGGCGTGTTCAACGTGGTGCCTCGCACTGGATTTGAGCGAGACAACCAGGCTGAACTCATCGCCAGCGGCGGCAGTTACGGTCAGACGAACGACTATCTCAGCGTGGGCAGTCACACGGAGCGCTTCGCGTACTACGCGAGCGTAAACGGCAATCGCAGCGATCTGGGCATCGAGACGCCGGTAGCGCAGATCATTCACGACGCGCAGAACGGCTACGGCGCCTTCAGCACGCTGATATTCAATGCCACGCCGGATGATCAATTTCGCTTGGTGTTCTCCGCACGTCACGATAACTATGATATTCCCAACACGCCGGGCCAGCAGTCGGACGACGTGCAGCGCGAAACCGACGCATTCGCGATACTTTCCTGGGTCCGAAAATTGGGCGCCGATGCGGCCTTGACCACTTCGCTGTTCTTTCATCAGAATCGCGCCGATTTGGACGCCGCGCCGAACGACTCTCCCATCAGCACCACCGATCAGCGCACCTCGACCTATGTGGGCGGCCAGGAAATGCTGCGCTGGCATGTCTCACGCCATGATCTGCAAGCCGGCGTGACCGGCTTCAGCCAGCGCGACAATGAGTCATTCAATGTGCTTTTCAACGATCCAAGCGCTGCGCCTATTCACCAAACGGTCAGTCCCTCGGGTGTGCTGGTTGCGGCGTATGTCGAGGACACGTTCAAGGCGACCGATTGGCTGACCCTCGCCGGCGGCGTTCGTCAAACGCATTTCGACGGTGGGTCGGCGGAGAATGCCACCAGTCCACGTCTCGGCGCGACCCTGCGGCTTCCCGGGGTCGATTGGCTGTTGCGCGGCTTCTGGGGCAAGTATTATCAGGCGCCGCCGCTCATCACCTTGAGCGGTCCCTTGCTCGAGTTCGCACGGAGCAATGACCTGGGCTTCATTCCGCTGCACGGCGAACGCGACGAGGAGTATCAATTCGGCCTGACGATTCCCATTGGCGGTTGGACCGTCGATATCGATCACTTTCATACGCTGGCGAAGAATTTCTTCGACCACAACAACATCGGCAACTCCAATGCGTTCCTGCCGCTGACCATCGACGGCGCGTTGATCCAGGGCAATGAGCTGGCCATTCGATCCCCGAAAATCGGCGGCTTCGGCCAATTCCACCTGGCTTATTCGAATCAGACCGCGGACGGCTTCGGCGCCATCAGCGGCGGGCTCACGGACTTCAGCCCGCCGGCCGGCAGCTTCGCGCTCGACCACGATCAGCGAAACACGGCAAACGCAGGATTCGACGTGAATCTGCCTCGGGCGTCGTTTGCTTCCTTGAGCGTGTACTACGGATCGGGATTTGCCAATGGCGATGCGCCGCCGACCCATCTGCCGGGCCATACGGAAATCAATTTGAGCGCCGGCAAGTCATTTGGGCAGAGCTTGGATGCTTCTTTGACCATTTTGAATCTGACCGATCGTCACTTGCTGATCGACAACAGCCTCACCTTCGGCGGCGTGCACTACAACGATCCGCGGCAAATCTATGCGCAGATTCACTACCGTTTTGGTTATTGAAATGCCGGCGCGCGTTATACAATTGCGGCATGCCGTTCGAACTACAACCTCGGATCCAAAATGAGCTGATCAAGATCGAGCCTCTCGAGGCCGGCGATTTCGAGATTCTGTATGCCGTGGCGTCCGATCCGCTGATCTGGGAGCAGCATCCCAGCAGTGATCGCTATCAGCGCCCGGTCTTTGAGAATTTTTTCAATGGTGCCATGGCATCCGGCGGTGCCTTTCGGGTCGTTGATAACACCAATGGCGAGCTGATCGGCAGCTCTCGGTACTGCGACCATGAGGAAGCTCAGCGTCAGGTCAGCATCGGCTATACCTTCATTGCCCGCAGCAGGTGGGCTCGCCACTACAATCGAGCCTTGAAGACATTGATGCTCGATCATGCATTTCAGTACGTGGATCGCGTCACCTTCAAGGTCGGCATCCATAACTGGCGCTCGCGCAAGGCGATGGAAAAGCTCGGCGGCATCTACATCGGCGAGGAATCGGTGAGTTACTCGGGCGAACCGGCTCATCCCAACGTGGTCTTCAAGATCGATGCCGCGGACTGGGCCAGGCGTCCGCGATAGGCGATCCGCTCTTCGCGCCACCCTCAAACGTAGTGCAGGCTCGCAGCGGGCGCCCTTCGAGCTTCATCGCCTAGCCCAGGCGCTGCAGGGTCACCTGTAGACCATCCTTCGGCTTGGCGATCGGCACGAGCTGATACGGCATGACGTAGCCCGGCGCAGAGCTGCGTCGCTGGCTCATTCATTTTAGGCCATGCTAGCAGATCCTTGGGATTAGGCTGATCATCGACGCCGGGGGCGCCGGCGCCGGCCGCCCACCATAGGCCGGATTTTCATCAATATCGTTTTGGCATAGCCATATATCGGGGGGCGACTATGCCGATGCGCAGGATGCCCGGATAATAGCGGTGATGGCTACCATAGGAACAGAACGGGTATTGACGGTCCATCATTGGAACGAGACCGTGTTCAGCTTTACCACCACGCGCGACCAGGCTTTGCGCTTCGAGAACGGTCATTTCATCATGCTGGGGCTGCGTATTGACGAAAAGCCCGTCATGCGAGCTTATAGCATCGCCAGTGCGAATCATGAGGAGCATCTGGAGTTCTTGAGCATCAAGGTTTCCGATGGCCCGCTGACCTCGCGCCTGCAACATATCAAGCCCGGTGATGAAATTCTCATCAGCCGCAAGCCGACCGGCACGCTGCTGTTGCATGATTTGAAGCCCGGTAAGCGTCTCTACCTCTTGAGTTCGGGCACCGGCCTTGCGCCGTTCATGAGCCTCATCAAGGATCCGGAGGTCTATGAACGATTCGAGAAAGTCATTTTGGTTCATGGTGTGCGCTACCGGAGCGAACTGGCCTATCGGGATTACATCGAGTGGGAATTGACGCACCACGAATATCTCGGTGAGCTGGTGCGGGAGAAGCTGGTTTACTTCCCAACCGTCACGCGCGAACGGTTTCGCTACCAAGGCCGCGTCACGGCTTTGATCGAAACCGGCAAGCTCTTCGAAGACATTGACATGCCTGCCCTGAATCCGGCGGAGGACCGGGTCATGATTTGCGGCAGTCCCGCCATGCTGACCGATCTGTCCGCCATGCTGGATGCGCGAGGATTTCAGATCTCACCGCACGTGGGCGAGCCCGGCGACTATGTCATCGAGCGCGCGTTCGTCGCCCGCTAAGGTCCGAGCGGCTTCGCTTATACAGTAGTCGCAGCTTCCGACTACTGGATTTACGAACGTTGAGTCGGCGCGTAGAGTTTGCGGCATGACGCGCAATTTCTTCGGCCATCAATCCTTCAAGGGCAGGGGCGCTGCGTCAAATGTTGCGGGTCGATTCGATGCGCTCAGCCTCGAGCAAGCCGATGACGGCTGGTATCGGGACGAGATCGTCGAGAACTTGACCGAAACCGTGCTGCCGGATCGCGCCCGCAGTGTGATCACCTCGAACGATTCGCCTGATGTCGGATTTGAAGCCTCGATAAACCCGTACCGCGGCTGCAGTCATGGCTGCATTTATTGCTTTGCCCGTCCCACGCATTCCTATCTCGGGCTATCGCCGGGGCTGGATTTTGAAACCAAGCTCTTCTACAAAGCCGACGCCGTCACTCTCTTGGAAGCTGAGCTCGCCAAGCCGAAATACCACTGCAAAACCATTGCGCTCGGCATCAACACCGATAGCTACCAGCCGCTGGAGAAGCGGCTGGAGGTCACACGGGGCATCCTCGGCGTGCTGGTACGCTGCCGTCACCCGGTCACCATCGTCACCAAGAGCGCCTTGATCATCCGCGACCTTGATTTGCTCAGCGATCTGGCGAAAGACCGGTTGGTGTCGGTGATGTTGAGCATCACTTCTCTGGCCGCTGATATCAAACGAACCTTGGAGCCGAGGACCGCCTCGCCGCAGGCGCGTTTGAGGGTGATTCAGCAATTATCCGAAGCGGGCGTTCCAGTCGGCGTGCTGATCGCACCCGTCATTCCGGCGATCACCGACCACGAAATAGAGGATATCTTGAGCGCGGCAAGATCCGCCGGCGCCACGCGCGCGGGCTACGTCTTGCTGCGGTTGCCGCATGAGCTGAAGATACTTTTTCGCGAGTGGCTCGCCGAGCACTATCCTGATCGTGCCAAGCACGTCATGTCGCTGATCAATCAGGCGCGCGGCGGCAAGGACTATGATTCGCAATTCGGCGTGCGCATGCGCGGTACCGGTCCTTATGCCGAACTTCTGCGCACCCGATTCGACCTGGCGAAGCGCAAGCTGGGCTTTTTAGGCGCCGAGGAGCGCCACGACCTCGATACGACCCAGTTTCGCCCGCCGCTACCCGACACGCCTCAGCTGACCCTCGGTTTCTGATTCGCAGGACGGCTACGGCCGCGGGTTTGATGTTGAGCGTGCCGGCGCGGCTATAATACCGTGCTAGGTATGAGCCACTTTTCGCCGCATCTTGAAATTCTTCCCGCGCCTCAGAGGGCGCTTTGGAACGAACTGTCGGAAGTATCCCGCGAATTCGTGCTCTACGGGGGAACGGCGCTGGCGCTGCATCTGGCGCATCGAAAATCAATGGACTTCGATCTCTTTGGCAGTCGCGCGCTGGATCTCGCCCAGATTGAGCAGGGAATATCGTTTCTGAAAGGCGCGAATATCATACAACGCGATAAGAATACGCTGAGCGCGATCGTCGATCGCGGCGGCCCAGTCAAGGTGTCGTTCTTTGGGGTGCCAAGTCTACCGCGACTCTCCGCCGCGGTCGTAGCCAAGGATAACGGACTTGGCGTTGCTTCCCTTCTGGATCTCGCGGGTACCAAAGCATCGGTAGTCCAGGTGCGCGCGGAGGCCAAGGACTACATCGACATTGACGCGCTCATTACAGCGGGCAAAGTGGGTTTGCCTCTTGCTCTGTCTGCTGCACAACGGCTTTACGGCTCTACTTTCAATCCTCAAATCACGCTCAAGGCTCTCTCCTTTTTTGACGACGGAGATCTGCCACTACTTCCTGAAGACATTAAATTACGTCTCGTCACGGCCGCTCGCGAAGTCGATCTGGACCATCTGCCCGGTATGGACAAGTTCGGCCATCATATCGATCAGGACCACGGCTACGAGTTATGAAACCTATTCCACCCACCGCGCAAATATTGGGCATCGCGCCAAGAATTATCTGGTTCGAGCCGCCAGAGCGGGCTCTCGCGAACCCAGTCCGATTCATGGCGTATGCAATGACATACGCGCGTCACGAGGATATGAGGGTGATTCGCGAATATGTTTCGGATGAGGATTTTCGCGAGGCGTTGGACCGGGCACCGCCGGGGATCATTGATCCACGCTCGTGGGCTTACTGGAACTCCAAGATGGGCCGTTATCCGCCGCCACCGTTGCCAGAAAGGCATTTTGTAGATGACGAGGCTCCGGCAACATTGACAGGAGGCTCAGGCCGGAGCCCTCATGCAAATCCATCATCGCACAATGATCTTGAGGAGACACGGCGAGCAGGTCGCGAATCGTGGCTCAAAATGAGGCAGCTGCAACCCAAAGAGAACATGGAGGAGGTCAGAAGGCGCGCGCGCGAGGACTGGCTCGCAAAGCACGGACCCCAAAGGAAGTGACAATAACCTTCAACGGGACCCTGACACAGTTTCCCCAGAGGCGCCGAAGGAATGCTACGATCTCTGAAGCAACGCGGATTAACCCATATCCGTTTCATCGAGCGCGTTCTCTAGAAAGATGACCGATAGACATACTCAATTGATCTCAAGAAAGCTATCAGTAGCCCCCATGATGGACTGGACCGACCGCCACTGTCGGTTCCTGCATCGGCTTTATGCACCCCATGCCTTGCTTTACACGGAAATGATCGTTGCGGCGGCCATCGTGCGCGGCGATGTGCGCCAATTGCTCGACCATGATGCGGGCGAGCATCCGGTCGCGCTGCAGCTGGGCGGCTGCAACCCCTCGGAGCTGGCGAAGGCGGCACGCATCGGCACGGCCGCCGGCTACGCTGAAATCAATCTGAACGTGGGCTGCCCCAGCGATCGCGTCAAGAACGGCTCCTTCGGCGCCTGTCTCATGCTCAAGCCCGCGTTGGTGGCTGACTGCGTGCGCAGCTTGCGCGAGGCCACCCATTTGCCCGTCACGGTGAAGTGCCGCATCGGCATCGATGAGCGCGACGACTATGAGTTTTTCTGTGAATTCGCCGACACCGTGGCGGCTGCAGGCATCGATGCGCTCATCGTGCATGCGCGGGCTGCGATCCTGGCAGGCTTGTCCCCGAAGCAAAATCGCGAGATTCCGCCGCTCAAACACGACTTCGTGCATCGACTCAAGCGCGAACGACCCGAATTGACCGTGATATTGAACGGCGGCCTGTCCGATGGCGCGGCGGTGAGCGCGCACTTGAGCGAGGGCATCGACGGCGTCATGCTGGGGCGGGCTGCCTATCATCGTCCCGCATTGCTCGCCGAACTGGAGCGGAGCCTGATCAACCCCGCCTGGCCTGTTCCGGAGCCCTGGCAGATCGTCGAGCGCATGGTTCCCTATGCGAAAGCCTGCGCGCAGCGAGGTATGCGCTTGCATTCGATCACTCGCCATATGCATGGCGTGATGGCGGGCCGCGAGGGCGCTCGGGCGTGGCGGCGGTTTCTCTCCGAGGTCGCGGCGCGCCCGGAAGCGGCTCCGGAAACGCTGTTTTCGGCCTTGCCCATCATAAAACAGGGCATCGCTGCATAAACGCCCTAAGCGGGCTCAACCTACAATAAGTATAATAATGTTGGCAATGGGCAAAGAAATCGAAGTCGCCATCCTATTTGCCGATGTCGTCGGCAGTACCAAGCTCTACGAGCTGCTGGGAGACCTGCGCGCGCGCGACATGGTCGGCATTTGCATCGACGTCATGCGCGCGGCGACCGACCAGAATCACGGTACGGTCATCAAAACGATGGGCGATGAGGTGATGGCGACCTTTCCCACCGCTGACGATGCCCTGAATGCGGCCGCACAGATGCAGAGACAAATCACCTCGCATCCTCAGCTCAAGGTCGATGAGCAGACCGTTGCCATCCGCATCGGCTGCAACTTCGGTCCGGTGGTATTGGAGAACCGGGATATATTTGGATCCGCCGTTCATACCGCGAATCGCATGACCAGTCAGGCGAAAGCCGGACAGATCATGACCACGGCGACCATGGTTGAGCGCTTGTCGCCCGACTGGCGCACCTCGGTGCGCCAGATCGACATTGCAACGCTCAAAGGGCGCAGCAGCGAGGTGGCGCTATTCGAAGTGTTGTGGCAGACCGAGGATGTCACCAGCATGGTGCCGGAAATCGCCATTACATCGCGGGAGCGCGAGAAGGCGAGCAAATCGCAACGCCTGCGCCTGCGGTATCAAGGGCAGGAAGTCCTCGTGAACGAGACTCGCGCCAACATCACCATCGGCCGCGCCGAAGAAAACGACCTGGTGGTGAAAGGCAATCTCATTTCGCGCCTGCACGCCCGCGTGGAAATCAACCGCAATAAGTTCATGCTGATCGATCAGAGCACCAACGGCACGTTCGTTTTGGGTAAGGACGGCGAGGAAGCCTTTGTACGGCGCGATTCCATGCAGATTCGCGGCGAAGGGTTGATCGGGCTGGGCAAGGCTCCCGACAGCAACTCGTCTCAGGTGATCCGCTACACCTGCGAGGAATGAACCCGCTGCACCGCGTTCTTCAGCTCGGCTTGGAGTGCTTGCGGTACGCGGTCGGCGAATTCGGCCAGGTATTTGCCGATTCCGGCAAATTCTTCCCGCCAAAGCTGCGGATTGACCGCCAATAGTTCCTCGAGCGCGGCCGGGCTGATCTGCAATCCCTGTAAATCCAAATCCGTCGGATTGGGCAGATGCCCGATCGCGGTGTCGCGCGCCGCGGCTTTGCCCTTGCAGCGATCGATGATCCAACGCAACACGCGCAAATTTTCGCCGTAGCCCGGCCACAAATACTTGCCGGCGTTGTCCTGGCGGAACCAGTTGACGTGAAAGATCTGCGGCGGCGTTTTGAGCTTGGCACCGACGTTGATCCAATGCGACCAATAGTCGCCGAAGTTGTAGCCCGCAAAGGGCTTCATGGCCATCGGATCCCGCCGCACCACGCCGATCGCGTCCGTGGCGGCAGCCGTGGTCTCCGAGGCCACGCCGGCGCCGACGAGAACGCCGTGCAGCCAATTTCGCGCTTGGTACACGAGGGGTGCAAGCGCGCGGCGGCGTCCGCCGAACACGATTGCCGAAATCGGCACGCCGCCGGGCGCATCCGCAAGCTTCGAATAGCTCGCGTTTTGCTTGGCAGACACGGTGAAACGAGAATTGGGTTGTGCCGCAGGAGCATTGCCCGAGTCGTAAGGCCGTCCCTGCCAATCGGTCACGGGCTTGCCTTCAGTCAAACCTTCCCACCAGGGTTGGTTGTCGGCAGTCAAACCGACATTCGTAAAAATCGTGTCCTTATGAATCATCTCGTACGCATTGCGATTGGTCTTGGCGTTGGTCCCCGGCACCACGCCGAAATATCCGGATTCGGGATTGATGGCGTACAGACGACCGTCCTTGCCGGGGTGCAGCCACGCGATGTCATCGCCCACGGTCCAGACCTTCCAGCCCTTATAGCTTGCCGGCGGAATCAGCATCGCCAAATTGGTTTTGCCGCAGGCAGAAGGAAAGGCGCACGCCAGGTAATGAATCTCACCCTGGGGATTTTCGATGCCGACGATCAGCATGTGCTCCGCCAACCAGCCCTCGGTGCGCGCCTGCCAACTGGCAATGCGCAACGCATGACACTTCTTGCCGAGCAGCGCGTTGCCGCCGTAGCCGGAGCCGAAGCTCTTGATGGACAGCTCTTCGGGGAAATGCATGATGAAGCGGCGTTCGGGATTCAAATCGCCGGTGGAATGCAGACCCCGGACGAAGGTGCCGTCGCGCGTGATGCGCTCCAGCGCTGCGTGCCCCATGCGCGTCATGAGTTGCATGTTGAGCACGACATACGCGCTATCGGTGATTTCAACGCCGCAGCGTGAGAAGGGCGAGTCGATGGGGCCCATGCAATAGGGCACCACGTAGAGGGTGCGTCCCTGCATGCAGCCTGCGAACAAGGCGTCCATTTGCGCATGCGCTTGTTTCGGGGCTATCCAATGATTATTGGGGCCTGCGTCGTCTTTATTCTTCGTGCAAACAAAAGTCAGGTGCTCCACGCGCGCGACATCCGAAGGATGCGAGCGCGACAGCACACAACCGGGAAAGCTTTGTGGGTTGAGCGGCAGCAACTGCTTATCCGCCACCAACTCACGTTTGAGCGCCGCGAATTCAGCATCGCTGCCATCGCACCAATAGATCTTCTGCGGTTGCGTGAGCTTGGCGACTTCCTCGACCCACGCCGCGACCTCGCGATTCATGGAGGCAAGTGTCACGTGCTGCGGGGCTGTGGCCATGGCGGTCCCTTAGTAGAGAGCTTTATAGACCGATAAGGATGACAGATGGGTCTGGGCTCGCCAACTCCCTTTCATATGTGAGAATCCACCGACAATTATGTTTGCAGGCACCGCTCGAAGAATCTCTCCCTGATAGCAGAATCGAAATTCGAAATTATTCATAAGTACATGATTATATATGTCTTACAATCAACTACCGCGATGAGGCACAGCAACAATATGTACAGATGCAGTTTCCGAGCAGCGCTTGGGTTGCTGATCGCCATCCTTGTGGTCACGGCTGCCCAGCCCCAAGCAGATTCAGGATCGATCGCCATCAAGGCGATCGCCGAGGTCGAATTGCAGACCGTTGAGCGTGGGCGGGAGATATCGAAATTGGTGCCCGCGGACCGGGTGGTGTCGGGCGATTGGGTCATTTACACCCTCGAGGTGCGCAACACCGCTTCGGCCACTATTCCCGCACCGACGGTGACCTACCCGGTTCCGGAGCATATGTCATACGTGGCCGAATCGGCGGTGGGGCCCGCAACCGAAGTCAGCTACTCGGTGGACGGGGGCAGCCACTTTGATGTGGCGGAGAATTTGAAGATTCAGGACGCGGATGGACAGCTGCGTCCCGCGGGCGCCGCCGACTACACCCACATCCGTTGGCAATTGAAGAATCGCCTGAAGGCCAATTCCGTGGCGTTTGTGCGTTTTCGCGCCCGCGTGAAATAGTCCGCACCGATTCGTCGTAGGCTATTCCTTCCAAGCAAGCTATGCCGTGTAAGCAATGATCCGATGAACAGCGACTATAAAGAAATATTCAGCACGGCCGGCCCGCTGGCGCGCGCACTGCAGAACTACGCCTATCGGCCTGAGCAGGCCGTGATGGCCAAAGCGGTGGGCGCGGCGCTTGCGCGGCTGGAACCCCTGATTGTCGAAGCGGGCACGGGCACCGGCAAGACCTTTGCGTACCTGATACCCGCGCTGCTGTCCGGACGCAGCGTCATCATTTCGACCGGCACGCGGACGCTCCAAGATCAACTGTTCCGCCGCGACGTGCCGATGTTGGCGAAGGCCTTGGGGTTGCCGGTGAAGATTGCGCTGCTCAAGGGCCGCACCAATTATCTTTGCCGGCATCGTCTGGAACTCGCAACCCAACAGGGCTCATTGCTGGCCCCGGAGCGCAATGTCGCCGGCATGCTTGCACGGGTGTCGCGCTGGGCGGCAACGACGAAGAGCGGCGATCTGGCCGAGCTCACCGACCTGCCGGAGCAGTCCCCGGTGTGGCCCAGCATCACCTCGACTCGCGAGAATTGTCTGGGCCAGGAGTGCGCTCAATTTTCGCGCTGCCATGTATTCGACGCCCGCCGCAACGCGCAGGCCGCCGACATTGTCGTGGTGAACCATCACTTATTGCTGGCGGATTTGGCGCTGAAGGACGAAGGATTCGGCGATCTCTTGCCCGGCGCCGAAGCGGTCATCTTGGATGAAGCGCATCAAGTGCCGGATATCGCAGCGCAGTTCTTCGGCCAGGTCTGGTCGGTGCGCCAGGTGCAGGTCTTGATGCGGGACATCACCGCCGAGCTGGCGGCTGCAGCGATTCGCGCGCCGGCCATTGTCGAAGCGGTGCTGGCGGTGGATGGGCACCTGGACGCATTGAGATTTGCTCTGCAACGCCCCGCCGGCCGCTATGAATGGTCGGACCTTCCGGACTCTTTTTTGGATGCGCTGCCGGAGATCGAAAATGCTTTGAGCGAATTGGCGGTGCAACTCGAGGACCTGGGCGGCGGTGCCGGCACCGCGAACTGCTCGCGCCGCGCCGCGAAGGTGGCCAATGCCCTGGCGGAGTTGCGCGAACTGTCGGACGATTCCGGATTGCGCTGGGTCGAGGCCGCGGCGAACGGCATGACGCTGCAGTTCACGCCATTCGAAATTGCCGAGCGTCTGCGCGAGTACGTCGAGTCGCGGCCTTGCGCCTGGGTATTCACCTCGGCGACCTTGGCGATCGGTGAAGATTTCTCGCACTTTGCCGCCCGGATTGGCCTCGGCGAAGCGCGCACGCTGCGCATCGACAGTCCCTTCGATTACCCCAGCCAAGCTCGGTTGTTTCTGCCGCCGCGCATGCCGGAGCCGCAGGATCCGGCATTCGCCGACAGATTTATCGACGCCTGCGCGCCGCTGCTCGAGGCGAGCGGCGGTCGGGCGTTCCTGCTTTACACCAGCTATCGCGGATTGGCCGAGGGTGTTCGCGCGCTGAAGACGCGTTTTCCCAATCCGCCCTTCCCGGTTCTGGTACAGGGCGAGGCGCCGCGCGAAGCATTGTTGAATCGATTTCGAGAGCTCGGCAACGCCGTGCTGCTGGCGACGGGAAGTTTTTGGGAAGGCGTGGACGTCAAGGGTGATGCGCTCTCCATCGTTGCGATCGATAAGTTGCCTTTCGCTGCGCC
>DASQPK010000100.1:0-9461 GCA_035643995.1 Steroidobacteraceae bacterium
GGCCGGCCGATTCTGTTCGCCACGCTCATCAACACCAGCGGTTTCCTGGCGCTGGCGCTATCCGATCTGCCGCCCATGCGTCAGTTCGGCGTGGTATCCGCCTCGGCCTTCGTGCTGGCCCTCATCGCCGACTTCACCGCGCTGCCCGCCGCGCTCTGGATCTTGAGCCGCACCGGACAGCGCAAATCAGCGGCGACGTAGTTCCAGCAGCGGTGCAGTTCCAGCAGCGGTGTAGCTCCAGCAGCGGTGTGGTTCTAGTTGCGAGGCGGCTTGTTTGGGTCGTCCGGCTGCGGCGGCGATGCCGGCGGTGCCGGTTGGGTATCCGGCGTGTTCGGCGGCATCGGATTCGAGGACGGCCTCGGCATCTCCGGCGCATTGGGTGCTATGGACGGTGATGTCGGGGTGGATGGCGAGTGCTGCGTGCAGCCCGCCGCGATTGCGGCCAGAGCGATCACTGCCAGCGTAAGTCTTGGCGCATTCATATCGTGCACTCCTCTGAAGGTTTCTCCTTTGAATTCGCATTTCTGAAAGGACGGCCAATCAAGGCCCAATCAAGGCCAATCAAGGCCCAATCACCGCCTATTTAGTCTGCTTTGTCGGCGCTCACGCCGGCCTCCGCGGCGATCGATTGAATCTTCTTCAAATGAGCTTCCAGAGTCGGCAAGGTGGCGGCCGCGAATGCTCGCGCGTCCGGATCTCGGCCGGACGTCGCTTCCTTCTTGAACTCGGCGATGTCCTCCTGGTGATCCTTGATCATTCCCTTGATGTACGACTTGTCGAACGAGGATCCGGAGAGAGCTTTGAGCTTTTCCTTCGCAGCCATCTCGTCGACGCTGGTATTGGCAGGCAGCGTGATATTTTTTGACTCGGCAATTGCCTTGAGTTTTTCATTGGCCGCCGAATGATCCTTGACCATCAGCGCACCGAATTCCCTGACACTCTGACTGTGAGCTTGCTGCTGCGCCATACTTCCCATCGCGACTTCCGCGAGGCCGCCTTCCGCCGCATCTCTGTAAAACGCGAGGTCCGGGATGTCCGCAGCGAAGGCCGCGAACGGAAGCATCGATACGAAAAGTGCTGCAATACGCCGCATGGCGAACCTCCTGCGAATAAATTCTTGGCCGGCAGCGCTCAGCCTGCCTGTTTCCACGCTGTTTTCGCAGAGCCGAAACTTCCCGGCTGCTCGTAGGAAAAGAGGAATTTTTTCGTCAGAAACGTGAATCGCCCTCGAGTGCGAAGTAGGGAATGTACTGTCTGGTGAACGAATCAGCGCAGCCGCGCTCGTCGGCTCGAAGTCATCGCCGCGAGCGATCCTGCGCCGGCCAAATCACGTAAGAATATCCCTACAAACTGGAGCAATATAGCAACGGCACGGGGCTTCGAGCGTTAGGGCGTGGCGGACAGGAGTCGAGCATGAAACGTCGATACAAAGTGCTGAGTGTGGTGGCGATCCTGCTGGTAGCGGCGGGATCTTCGTTGGCGCTGGTTTTGAGTCATAACTCTGCCTGCCCGGCCGCTCCGCCCTTGGCGGCCGGTGCGCCGCCGATGAAGGCAATTGTCTACCGTTGCTACGGCTCGCCGGAGGTACTCAAGCTCGAGGAAGTTGCCAAGCCATCCGTGGCGGACGACCGGATGATCGTGAAGGTGCATGCGGCCTCCGTCAATCCTCTGGACTGGCACTACATGCGCGGCGAGCCGTACTTCATGCGTGCCATGGCGGGAATGGGGAAGCCCGAAAGCATTCGCATGGGGGTTGATTTCGCAGGCACGGTGGAGTCGGTTGGAAAGAATGTCACGCGGTTCAAGCCCGGCGATGAAGTATTCGGCGGCCGCGACGGCGCCTTCGGGGAGTACGTGAGCGTTGCCGAGAAGGGCTCGCTGGCCATGAAGCCGACCAACATGAGCTTTGAACAAGCTGCGGCTGTGCCCATCGCCGCCATCACGGCATTGCAGGCACTGCGCGACAAGGGAAACCTTCAAGCGGGGCAGAGCGTCTTGATCAACGGCGCGTCCGGCGGCGTCGGCACGTTTGCAGTGCAGATTGCCAAGGTCTACGGCGCCAAAGTCACCGCTGTTTGCAGTACCCGGAACTTGAGTTTGGTGCGATCCATCGGCGCCGATGAAGTCATCGATTACACCCACGAGGATTTCACCCAAGCTTCGCAACGATACGATCTCATCCTCGACACCGTGGGGACACACTCGCTGTCGGACTATCGGCGCGTGTTGAAGCCCGACGGCGCGTTGGTCATCGTCGGGTCCGTGGACAAGGGCCGGTGGTTCGGGGCCATATCGGGCCTGATCGACGCGAAGCTCTATTCCTCCTTCGTCCGTCAGAAAATCGTTTTTCTACTGGCAGAATTGAATCCCAAAGATCTCGATACCCTGCGCGATTGGATGCAGGCGGGAAAGGTTACTCCGGTCATCGACCGGCGCTATGCATTGAGCGAAGTTCCCGAGGCGATTCGCTACCTGGAACAGGGGCACGCGCGCGGCAAAGTCATCGTCACGGTGGACTAGGAGCGCACCCGCCGCCAGATGCAATCACAGCGGGAAATCTGCACCTGGTATCGGCCGACGGCCTCGCTATGCGCCGCTGACGGATCGCTTTCGCGCCTGACTCTGCGGCGCCCACCACTGCTCGACTTGGGCGGTGAGTCCCGCCAGATCGAGTCCCGCCCGGGCGAGGCAGGTGTCGCGCGTTCCGTGTTCGATGAAGCGATCGGGAATGCCGATGTGCAGCATGGGCACCTGCAATCCGGCAGCCGTGAGCAATTCGCCCACCGCTGAACCTGCGCCGCCGCCGATGGCGTTTTCCTCGATGGTGATGATGGCGCGGTGCCGGGCCGCAATCGACTCGACCAGCCTCTCATCGAGGGGCTTCACGAAACGCATGTTGACGATGGTGGCGTCCAGACGCTCCGCAATTTTCTGCGCCGAGTCGACCAGCGCGCCGAATGCCAGTATGGCGAGTCCGCTGCGGCCTTCGCGGCGCAGCTGCGCCTGGCCTACGGCAAGCGCGGTCATTTCCGCGACGACGGGCACACCGGGTCCCGTGCCGCGCGGATAGCGAATCACCGACGGCGAATTCAACGTGGTGCCGGTGTACAACATTTGGCGGCATTCATTCTCGTCCGCCGGCGCCATGATGGTCATGTTGGGAATGCAGCGCAGGAACGACAGGTCGTAGCTGCCCTGATGCGTGGCGCCATCGCTGCCGACCAAACCGGCGCGATCGACGGCGAAAATCACCGGCAGATTTTGCAGCGCGACGTCATGGATGAGTTGATCGTAGGCGCGCTGCAGAAACGTGGAATAGATCGCCACGACCGGCTTCAGGCCTTCCACCGCCATGCCGGCCGCGAGCGTGACCGCGTGCTGCTCGGCTATCGCCACATCGAAATAACGCGCGGGAAATCGCTTCGAATATTCGACCAGGCCTGAGCCTTCGCGCATCGCCGGCGTGATGCCGACGATGCTTGAATCGCGCTCCGCCATGTCGCACAGCCACTTGCCGAAGATCTGCGAATAGGTGGGTCCGGTGCTCGCTTCCTTGAAAATCATGCCGCTGGCGGGATCGAACGGGCCCGGCCCGTGCCACTTGATCGGGTCGGCCTCCGCCGGCGCGTAGCCCTTGCCCTTGCGCGTCACCACGTGCAGGAACTGCGGACCGCGCAGCTTTTGCAGGTTGCGCAGCGTGTTGACCAGCGCCTTCACATCATGACCATCGATGGGCCCGATGTAGTTGAAGCCCATTTCCTCGAACAATGTGCCCGGCAGCACCATGCCTTTCAAATGCTCTTCCGAGCGGCGCGCCAGTTCCCACACCGTGGGCATTTGCCGCAAGACTTTTTTGCCGCCCTCGCGCAGGTGCGAATACATTCTGCCGGATAACGCGCGCGCCAGATAATTGGAGAGCGCGCCGACGTTTTCTGAAATTGACATGTCGTTGTCGTTCAGCACGATCAACAGATCCGCAGGCAGGGAGCCGGCGTGATTCAACGCTTCGAACGCCATGCCCGCCGTCAGAGCACCATCGCCGATGATGGCGACGACTCGACGGTTCTCGCCGCGTTGCGCTGCCGCGACGGCCATCCCCAAGGCCGCGCTGATCGAGGTGCTGGAGTGGCCGACGCCGAACGTGTCGTACTCGCTTTCGCTGCGGGTGGGGAAGGGCGCGAGGCCTGCGTCCTGTTTAATGGTGTGCAGCTTGTCCCGCCGGCCCGTGAGGACCTTATGCGGATACGCCTGGTGCCCCACATCCCAGACCAGGCGGTCATCGGGAGTGTTGAACACGTAATGCAGGGCAATCGTGAGCTCGACGGTGCCCAATCCTGCGGCAAAATGTCCACCGCGGGTCGAGACACTATGAATCAGAAATTGGCGCAGTTCCCCGGCCAGTTCGGCCAGTTTTGCCGCGGGCAGGCGGCGCAGATCCGCCGGAGAGGCGATGGTGTCAAGCAGGGGATAGCTGGCAGGGAGAACGTCCATATCGCTCCAGTTTATACTGCCGTCCCCCAATAGTGGCAATGGACGGCGGCCTATGTTGCGAATTTGCACCATCGGTGAGCGGCTGACATGATGCTATTTCGACGGCTTTCCGAGATACTGACAACATGGATTCCGTAAGTTCAGATGAGGTCTATCAGGATCAGATTCTGCCGCATGTCTCGCGCACCTTTGCGTTGACCATACCGCAACTGCCGCCTGCCTTGAGCATTCCCGTCACCAGCGCCTACCTGCTGTGCAGAATCGCCGATACCATCGAGGACGAACCCGCACTGTCTGCCCCCGAGACGCTGGCTTTCCTGCAACGTTTCAGCGCGGTGGTGGGTGGAATCGGCGATTCCGCCGCCCTGGCGCGTGATCTGGTGCACCGGCTGTCGGACCGGACTCTGCCGACCGAGCGCGATCTGGTCAGCAATATGGACCGCGTCGTGCGGGTGACGGCGCACTTGGGCGAAGCCCAGCATGCCGCCATCCAGCGCTGCGTCGAGCTCATGTGCTACGGCATGCCACGGTTCCAATTCAGTGCCAGCGTCAGGGGCCTGCCTAAGTCGAGCGACCTGGACGACTATTGCTACTACGTCGCGGGGGTCGTGGGCGAGATGCTCACCGACCTGTTCTGTGATTATTCCGTGGATATCGCGCGCCGCCGTGCGAATTTAAGCGCCCTTGCCGCCTCCTTCGCCCAAGGGCTACAGATGACGAATATTCTCAAGGATGTCTGGGAAGATCGCAGCCGCGGCGCCTGCTGGCTGCCGCAGGACGTGTTTATCCGGCACGGCGTGGATCTCGCGCAAGTTTCCAACGAAATCAACGATCCGCGCTTCAGCTCAGGGATGACCGAGCTTGTGGCCGTAGCCCATGCGCATTTGCGCAATGCGCTGGATTACACATTATTAATCCCGGGCAAGGAGAAGGGCATTCGCCGCTTCTGCCTGTGGGCCATCGGTCTTGCCATCCTCACGTTGCGCAAAATTGCGCACAATCCCGGGTTCACCGCCGGCGCCCAGGTCAAGATATCGAGAACCGCGGTGAGCATGACCATGCTCATGACCAACACCTTCATCGGCAATGATTGGATGCTGCGGCGCCTATTTGCGCTGGCGGCGCGCGGCTTACCGCTGTCGCGGCTTGGGGAAGCAGCCCGGCCGCTACCGACCCCGGTCATGAGCGACAACGACGCTGATCGCGAACAACACGCTGAACGCGGACAGCACGCAGATCGCGAACAACACGCGCGGCGCCGCTACGGGAGTTCAGGGTCGTGAATCGAACCTCGCCGAAACCCACTCCGTTCCCCGCGGAGTTGCCTGACGCGCGCAGCGACATCGTCTCGCGCACGCTGAAGCGCATACCCGATTCCTCGCCGCTGGACCGCACCATCGCTGAGGCGCGCGACGCGCTGATCGCGCAGCAGCACGAGAAAGGCTACTGGCTCTACGAGCTCGAGGCGGACTGCACCATTCCCGCGGAGTACATCATGATGATGCACTTCTTGGATGAGATCGATGCGCCGCTCGAGGCCAAGATCGCCAATCACTTACGCGCGCGCCAGGCCGAGCACGGCGGGTGGCCGCTGTATCACAACGGTGAATTGGATTTGAGCTGCACCATCAAGGCCTACTACGCCCTGAAACTCGCCGGCGACAACACCCAAGCGCCGCACATGCGCAAGGCCCGCGCCGCGATCCTGGAGCGCGGCGGCGCCGCCAAAGCCAATGTGTTCACGCGGATCGCGCTCGCGCTGTTCGGCGAGCTGCCCTGGCGCGGCGTGCCCTACATTCCCGTGGAAATCATGCTGCTGCCGAAGTGGTTTCCGTTTCACATCGACAAGGTGTCCTACTGGTCGCGCACGGTGATGGTGCCGTTGTTCATCTTGTGCACGCGCAAGCCCAGGGCCAAGAATCCGCGCAACATCGGCATCCGCGAGCTGTTCACGACGCCGCCCGAGAAAGAGCGCCACTATTTCAAGCGCAGCGGAGTGCTCGCCAAGGCATTCCTGGTTTTCGATCATGTGGGACGCATGATCGATCCTTTGATTCCAGCCCGCATCCGAGAGCGTGCGACCAAGCGCGCCGAAGAGTGGGTGCTCGAACGATTGAACGGCGAGGATGGACTGGGCGCGATTTTCCCGGCGATGGTCAACGCCCTGGAAGCCATGGTGATTTTGGGCTATCCGCAGGACCACCCGCAGCGCGTCACCGCCAAGCGAGCCTTGCAGAAGCTGCTGGTGGTGGGACCTTCCAGCGCCTACTGCCAACCCTGTGTTTCACCGATCTGGGATACCGCGCTCGCCTGTCTTGCGATGCAGGAAGCCGGTGATGACTCGTCGCGCGAGGCGGCGACCCGCGGGCTCGACTGGTTGAAAACGAAGCAGCTGCTGGATGAGCCCGGCGATTGGCGCGTGCGGCGGCCCAATCTGCCCGGCGGCGGTTGGGCATTTCAATTCGCGAATGATTTCTATCCGGACCTCGACGACACGGCCGTGGTTGCCTGGGCCATGCATCAGGCGCGCGATTCGGTCCGCTACGATGAGAGCATGCGCCGTGCGCTCGACTGGTTGGTGGGGATGCAAAGTCGCGACGGCGGCTTTGCGGCGTTCGATGCTGACAATACCTGTTACTACTTGAACAAGATTCCCTTCGCCGATCATGGCGCCCTGTTGGATCCTCCCACCAGCGATGTCACCGCGCGCGTCGTTACCGTGCTGGCGCGCATCGGCCGGCCGCAGGACAAGCCGGCGCTCAATCGGGCAATCGCGTATCTGCGCAAGCAGCAGGAAGCGGATGGCTCGTGGTTCGGCCGTTGGGGAACCAATTACATCTACGGTACGTGGTCGGTGCTCATGTCGCTGGCGCAGGCGCATATTGGGGCGGATGACCCCATGGTGAAGCGGGCCGTGAAGTGGCTCAAAGCGCAGCAGAATCCGGACGGAGGCTGGGGCGAGAGCAACGATAGTTATGCGCTGCAGTCGCGGGCCGCGGAAGATTTTGGCAGCACGCCGTACCAGACCGCCTGGGCGCTGTTGGCGCTGATGTCGGCCGGGGAAGCGTCATCCGAGGCGGTGCGCCGCGGCACCGAGTACTTGCTGCATACCCGGCAGGCGGATGCGCTGTGGAGCCACCCGAGCTATACCGCTCCCGGATTTCCGCGCGTGTTTTATCTGCGCTACCACGGCTATTCGGCTTATTTTCCCCTGTGGGCGCTGGCCGCCTACCGAAATCTCACGCGTCGCGGAATCGCTCATTGAGTCGCGGAACCCGTCATTGAGCGGAGTGGGCGTCGTCGCGGCGCTCGAGGCTGAGGCCCGCGCGCTGGGACCCTCGATGCGCCGAGGCGGAGCGCCACCCTTGAGCGAGTTGGCCGCTTTCAGCGACGGAGCGTTATTGGCCGTCAGCGGCATCGGCCGCGAGGCGGCCGAAAGGGCCGCGCGCGCGCTGGTCGATGCCGGCGTCGCTGCGCTCATGACGTTCGGCATGGCCGGTGGCCTGGATCCGGCACTTGCGGCAGGAAGCGTCGTTCTGCCGTGCGAATTGATTGCTGCGGACGGTGCCCGGTTCCTCGCATCACGATCCTGGCGCGAACGCGTCGCCGCCGCGGTCAGTCCCCTGCGTGCGGTGAGTGCGGGCAACCTGCTGACCAGCGCGCGTGCGATCGACACACCCGCGGATAAATCCGCGGCATTTCGTGATACCGGAGCTGCCGCGGTCGATATGGAGAGTGCGGCCGTCGCGGCCATTGCCTCACATCACAACCTGCCCTTTATCGCCGTGCGTGTCATCGTCGATACGGCCGCGGATACCTTGCCGCGCGCCGTGGTCAATGCCAGCCGATTGGGTAAGGTGCAGATCGGCCGGCTGATCGCCGGCCTGATTCTGGCGCCGCGCGAGATCGGCGCGCTCATTCGCCTCGCACAGCGCTACCGCATCGCCATGCGTTCCTTGCGCGCGATCAGTGTTCACCTCGGATGAAAGCGCTGGTAACGGGTGCGACGGGATTTGTCGGCGCGGCGGTTGCCAGAGCGCTGCTGGCTGCGCAGTGGCAGGTGCGCGTGCTGGCGCGCAAAGGCTCGGATCGGCGCAACTTGAAAGGTCTCGCCGTCGACGTGCGGGAAGGCGATCTCGCTGATCTTGAATCGCTGGAGCGCGCCGCCCAAGGATGCGAGGGCCTGTTCCACGTTGCCGCGGATTATCGGCTGGGCGCGCCCGATCCCTCGCAGTTATACCGAGCCAATGTCGAGGGCACTCGCAATGTCTTGAATGCCGCGCGACGCACCGGCGTGCAGCGCATCGTCTACACCAGCAGCGTCGCCACCATCGGAATTCCGGCCGACGGCACGCCGGGCGACGAAGAAACGCCGAACTCGCTCGAGAATATGATCGGCCACTACAAGCGCTCGAAGTACCTGGCCGAGGAAGTCGTCAGGGAAGCGGCGCGTGCAGGAACGTCGGTGGTCATCGTCAGCCCCTCCACGCCGGTGGGGCCCGGCGATGTGAAACCCACGCCCACGGGGCAACTCGTGCTCGACGCGGCGGCCGGCAGGATGCCTGCCTATGTCGATACGGGGTTGAATATTGTGCATGTCGATGATGTAGCCGCCGGGCAACTGTTGGCGTATGAGCGCGGCAGGGCGGGCGAGCGCTACATTTTGGGTGGACAAGACATGACTTTACGAGAAATTCTCGGCGTTATCGCCACGCTGGTCGGGCGCAAACCGCCGCGCGTGCGATTGCCTTATGGCGTGGTGCTGCCCATGGCATACCTGGCGGAAGGTTTCGCCAAGCTAACCGGCCACAGCGGCCGAATCACCCTGGAGGGCGTGCGCATGTCCCGCAAGCGCATGTTTTTCTCGAGCGCAAAAGCGACGCGCGAACTGGGCTACCGCTTTCGCCCGCCGGTTCAGGCCTTCGAGGACGCGATCCGTTGGTATCGCGAGAACGGTTCGCTGAAATAGC